>NZ_AP019827.1:1530675-1836810 GCF_008327825.1 Leptotrichia shahii
ATATATGTCTTCGGCATTAAAAAGTGGTATTTATACACTTGTTTTTAGTATTTTAGCTGCATTAATCCTTGCGGGTATCAGTGCTGTTTGGCTTTCTATCAGCTTTACAAAGCCACTTAACAAGATTAGAAATACTACACTTAAACTGGCACATGGAAATTATGAAGTGACAGTAGATGTGGATCAAGAGGATGAAATCGGAGAACTTGCAAAAAGCATTGATAAACTGGCACTTCAGCTGGATAAAAGCTCCAAGGAAAGTGAACGGTTTGAAAAGATGCGGCAAAATTTTATTGCAAATATTTCTCATGAATTACGAACTCCAATTACTGTGATTCGGGGTTCGATGGAAGCTATTTGTGATGGAATTATTAATAAACCTGAGCAATTAAAAGAATACAATGAGCAGATTTTATCAGACAGTATTCATTTACAAAGGCTAGTTAACGATTTGATTGATTTGACAAAACTTCAGAATACTGATTTTTCTATTAACAAAAGTACAATTGATTTATCTGAAATTGTGAATGATGCGGTTAGAAGCATGAAACAGATTTCAAATAAAAAAAATATAAAAATTAATTTTTTTGAAAATAAAAGCAATCACGAAATGGGAAGTTATCTTTTTACTGGAGATTATCAGAGAATTAGACAAATGATAATAATTATTTTGGATAATGCGATAAAATTTTCAAGCAAGGATCAGAAAATTGATATTTATTTAAGAAAAATAGATGAAAAATATGAACTTAAGATTTGTGATTATGGAAAAGGGATAAATCCTGAAAATATTGGGGAAATTTTTAATCGTTATCATAAGTCAAATACAGAAGAAAATAAAAACGGAATGGGACTAGGGCTTGCAATTGCAAAGGAAATTGCTATACGGCATAATATTGAGATTGCGGCGGAAAGTACGCCTGATGTGCAAACAGTTTTTACTTTTTTGATTCCTTTTAGCGAATGATATTATTTTTGATTTAAATAGAATAGTAGAAAATAAAAAGATTTTTGACGATGGTGTATTTTTTTATTGATAAGCAAATAAATTATTGTTATTATTTTAAGTATTTTTTCATTCAAAAAATAAAGTTATTATAAATTTTTTTCGTAAATGTTCAACATTCTTTATTTAAAAATCTAAAAAAATAAAAATCTAAAAATATTATATTTATTAGTTTTTTAGACTTTTGTAAATTACTATTAATAGATTTTTAGAAAAAGAAATTTAAATGTTAATTTTAAAATAGATTTTATTGTATTGAAAAAATAAACTTTGATAATAAAAATAAAATAAAAGTATTGACAAAATCTAGAAAAAGGTATAAAATTGTAATGGATACAAGGGAAAAGCAAATTAAATAAAAATAGGAGGGAAAATGCATATAGAAAACGTTGGTGAATATTTAAAGAAAAATGGCATTAAGCCATCAATACAAAGAATGAGAATATTTCAATATTTAATGGATAATCATACACATCCAACAGTTGATGATATTTTTCAAAATTTATCTCCTGAAATGCCTACTTTATCCAAAACTACAGTATATAACACATTAAATACATTCGTCAGAAGTAACATTATTCAAGAAATAATAATTGAAGAAAATGAAGTGAGATATGATGTAGTCACGGAAAATCATGGACATTTCAAATGTAAGACTTGTGGAGAGATAGTGGACTTCAATGTAGATTTATCAAAATTTGATTTATCAAAATTGGGTAATGTAGAAATTGATGAAATACACTTTTATATAAAAGGTGTCTGTAAAAAATGTTTAGAAAAACATAATTAGAAATACAAAAAAATAAAGATTGGAGAAAAAATGAAATTAAATAAAGAACTAGAAGCATTATTAAATAACCAAATAAATATGGAGCTTGCAGCTTCTTATCAATATCAAGCAATGGCTGCATATTTTGATGAAAGAGCATTGGAAGGTTTTTCAAAATGGATGAGTGAACAATCAAAAGAAGAAGTTGAACATTCAAATAAATTTTATAACTACGTATTAAAGAGAAATGGAAAAGTAGAATTTTTTGCATTGGATAAACCTAAAATGGATTTTAACTCAATAAAGGAAGTATTTGAAGCTACACTTGCACATGAAGAAGCAGTAACTGCATCAATTGAAAATATTCATAAACTTGCAAGAGAATTGGGAGATTATGGAGCTGAAGTATTTTTAAATGAATTTGCTGAAGAGCAAGAGGAAGAAGAAGAACAAGTTCAAAAAATAATTGACAAAATAGTTTCTTTAGATGTTGACAATAATAGTGCAACGCTTTATCTATTAGATAAAGAAATGGGAACAAGAGAATAAATAATCTTATAATTAAATAAATTATAAAGTGGTTTTTTAAGAATGGCTAGGTATGCACGATTTAGGAGGGCGCAGTAAAAGTATTTAGCTATTTTTTTTTATACATAAAATTTGATTCAAAAAAAGAACCTATTACTGATGTTTTTTATATTTAGTAAACAGGTTTTTCTTTTTTTCTCTTTTTTAATAAAATTTAATACCAATACCAAATTTGAATTATACAAAACTATCTGCAATTTCCTGTAGCTGAAAATTATCAGAACCCTCTAAATAAGCCTTTATAATATGCTTGCAAGCTAAATATCTCTTTTCATAGCTGTTGGATTTTACTGTAATATAAGAGATATTGTATTCCTTGTACAGCTGTTTTAATAAATTTTGAAATTTTTCCCGTCTATCATTGTCCCCAATTGAACGAAGCCCATCATTTACCCATTTTACGTTATTTTCCAGCAAAATTGTCAAATCAAATCTATAATCTTGAACAAATTCACGGACAATTGGATTATCTCGCTTTTCATAAGTTAGGCAAAAGGCGAGGGTAGTAATGTAATCTGTGTCAATTAATGCAAATTTATTGGCATTTCTAGCGGCATGTAGCACATTTGACTGATGACCGAAGACAATTTTTTCATAATCGGAATATTGAAGAGATTCTTCATCGCCACCTAATTTTTCAAATACATATTCACGTCCATATTCCCAAGCTGAAGTTGTATTAAATACATTTGCAAGTTTATCAATCATCACGCTTTTTCCACTGCTTTCACCACCACAAATTGTAATAATTGGAATTAAATGTTCTCTCACTTCACGTGGCAGAAAATCCCAGTATTTACTTGGATTTTCTCGAATCTGCTTGGAATTTACATTATATTCAATATAATTTTTGTCTATAGATCTTGTTTCTGAACCAAAATGCTTTAAATTATATTCTTTATCTTCATTACGGTTACTTATAAAAATAACATCGTTTTTCCAGTCTATTTCTGCTTTGCTTTCAAGTTTCTCTCTTTTTTCAATTTCTCTTCTTAAAGTTTCAGCCCATTCTTCCCAGTTTTCGCCTTGTTGTGAAAAATGATTTTCGTCCATTAAAAAAGATGAAATATTTGGCTGATTTTTAAATGTCTGTTTTACAAAACGTAATCTGTCCTTTGGAGTAATTTCCTTTACAAAGCGGGAATTGGAGGTAAGCAAATCATCAGAATCATCAGAATAAGAGATGACAACATATAATCTTTCTACTATACCGCTGGCTCTCTGAATGAAATTTACATGTCCAATGTGAAGAGGGAAAAATTTCCCAATAATTATTCCTATTTTTTTCATTAATTTGTTTTCCTTTCTATAGCATAATTTTTTGATAATTAATAATTTAACTCTTTTAATATCAAACTGCTAAAATTAAGTATTCTTGATTTTTATTTTTCAGGAGTAATATCATTTATTTTATTAAGGCTGACTGTTAAAGGAATTAAGTATTTATTATAAATAAAAATTTCACTAAATTATTTTAAAAAAAACCTCCATATTCAAAAATATAGAAGTTTTCTATAAACCTATTCTGAAAATGAACTTAGAAGTTACTCTTTCCTTCTTTAATATTTTTTATTAATCTTGCTAAAATCCCATTCAAAAAGTCTTTTGTATCACTGTAGGAATATTTTTTGGAAATTTCTAAAACTTCATTAATTGCAATTTCATATCCTATTTTTTCTATAGTAATTTCATAAAATGATATTTTTAATAAAACTTTTTCAATTGTTCCAAGACGTTCATAAGTCCAGCCTTCCAACACATCTTTAATTCTTTCAATCAAAATATCTTTATTTGCAATTATATCAGTTACGTAACTTCTTAAGAAATCAATTTCGTCTTCTTTTTCTAAATTTTTTTCTTTAATTACATCATTTATCCTTTTTTCAATATTATTATCAATTAACTCATATTCAAAAAGTAGTTTAAATATTTCTTCTCTAATTCCTCTTCGTGTCATTAATTTTCCTTTCCAGATGGGGAAGTTTCAATTTTTGTATTATTATTTCTTTCATTTTCATCATCATTGCTTCTTTTTGCTTCAATTTCTAATTTTTCCTTTATTTTTTCTTGTTCTTTATTAGATTTCTTTTGAACAGCCGAAGAATCAATGATTTTTTTCTCAACAATTGTTTCGCCTAAAACTTTTTTTAATTTAACTATACTTTTTTTTACAGTAATTCCAGTAGAATGGAAAATGTATTCGGATAATTTGTTTTGAATATCTGCTAATTTTTCATTTAAGTTATCAACGTTATAAGTATCAACAGTAGCTTCGATGACAACTGCTTTTCCTCTTGGATATGATTTTACTTTTGAATTTTTTATAATTTCCAGTCTGCTTAAAAAACTTTTTGATGTTTCATTTATTGTTTTTATAGAAACTTCGATTTCCCCATTTTTATTTTTTACTTTCCTATTTTGAGAATATTTTGTAAGTTTATCAATGTAAGAAAGCAAAAATATGACTAAATAAATTATCGATAACAGTCCGATTAAAATTTTAAAATTTAGACTGTTTAAATCTATTAAACTATCAAGCTGTCCTAAGTAATCAGTTCTAAACAGAGTATCTGATATACTTGAAAATGCAATACCGATAAATCCAAGTACAACAGATAATCTTGCTAAAAATCCCAATATTGCAATCATTAATTTAATATAAACTATCAAAAATACACCATATTTTATTTCATAATATTTACTGTATTATAATTTCTAAACAAATCTATTTTTTATTTTAAAATTTAATAACTTGACAAATATTTAAATTAAACTGAATTATGGTGTATTTCTGCCAGTTTCTCCTTTCTTATTCTTCAATTTCTGCTGTTTCTGCTACAGTAGCTGGAACTACATCTTTCTTTTCATCTTTTACAATTTTTTGAATGTATACATTAACTTCCTGAACTTTTAGTCCTGTCATTTCAGTAATTGCTTTTACTACTTTTGTTTGGATTTCCCCAGCTAATGCTGGCAACTTGTAACCCATTTTTGCTACAATGTAAAGATCTAACGTACATTCAGTTTCTCCAACTTCCACTTCAATTCCTTTTCCACCTGAAGATACATTTTGGAAAAACTTAACAATTTCATTTTTTGAAGTTCCACCAACAAGGCTGTTTACTCCTTCGATTTCTGATACTACTGATTCTGCGATTGTTGCTACCACTTCTTGTGATATATTTACATTTCCTAATTCGTTCATTTTGATTCCTCCTAATTTTTATTTTTTATAGATAATAATTAAATTACAAGTTTGTAACTTAATTTTATTTATTATTTTCCAAGCGCTTCCTTGAAATGAGTTTCAATGAAGTTTGTATAGACAGTTCCTTTTTTAAAGTCCTCATTGTTAAGTACTTTTAAATGGAAAGGAATAGTTGTATCCACACCTTCTATAATAAATTCCCTTAAGGCACGCTTCATACGTAAAATAGCTTCTTCACGATCTTTTCCCTTTACAATAAGTTTTGCTATCATTGAATCATAATAAGGCGGGATTTCATAATTTTGATAGGAATGTGAGTCAACTCTTACTCCAATTCCTCCAGATGGAATGTATACTTCTAAAGTTCCTGAAGATGGTAAAAATCCGTTTTCAGAATCTTCTGCATTTATTCTACATTCTATTACATGCCCCTTAATACTAATATCTTTTTGTGAAATACTTAGTTTTTCTCCTGCAGCTACTCTTATTTGTTCTTTTACCAGATCAACTCCAGTAATTTCCTCACTTATTGTATGTTCAACTTGAATTCTTGTATTCATTTCCATAAAATAAAAGTTCATACTTTTATCAACAAGAAATTCCAATGTTCCAACACTGTCATAACCAATACCTTTTGCTAATTTTGCAGCGAATTTCCCCATTTTTTCACGCGTTTTCGCATCAATTCCTGCTGATGGAGATTCTTCGATTAATTTTTGATGCCTTCTTTGAATTGTACAATCTCTTTCACCAAGATGGACAACATTTCCAAATTTATCTCCTATAATTTGAATTTCAACGTGTCTTGGTTCTTCAACATATTTTTCAATATAAACATCTGGATTTCCAAAATTTGCCTTTGCTTCGTTTTGTGCAACAATATAATTTTCAGCTAATTCCTTTTCATCACGTGCAATTCTCATTCCTTTTCCACCACCACCGGCAGTAGCTTTTATCATAACAGGATAAGTTATCCATTCTGCAACTTTTTTTGCTTCTTCCAGAGTTGGTACAATTCCGTCTGATCCCTTTGTTATTGGAACTTTATGTTTGATGGCAGTTTCCCTTGCAGTTGCCTTATCTCCCATCATATTTATTAATTCAGGTTTTGGACCGATAAATACAATTCCATTTTTGTCACATATTTCGGCAAATCTTTGATTTTCAGATAGAAAACCGTATCCTGGATGGATTGCTTCACTTTGTGTAATTTGTGCCGCTGAAATAATATTTGGTATTTTTAAATATGAATCTGCACTACTGGCAGTTCCAATGCAAATAGCCTCATCAGCCAATCTTACGTGAAGTGAATCCTTATCAGCTTCTGAATAAACTGCAACTGTTGCAACTCCCAATTCTCTTGCCGCTCTGATTATCCTAACGGCAATTTCCCCTCTATTTGCTATTAATATTTTTTTAAACATTAATATTCTATCCTCCTAAAAGATTTTCTGTTTCTAAAAAAAATTATTAATTATTTTGAATTTATTTAATCTCCAAATTAATTTTAACTAACTTCAATTTTAAATAATTCCTTTGCAAAATCAACTGCTGAACCATCTGCTACAAGTACTTCCTTTAAAATCCCGTTTACAGTAGCTTTTACATCATTATCAATTCCCATTGTAGTAATCTTAGCAAGAATTTGTCCTTTTTTAACTAAAGTGCCAGTTTTTGAACTTATTAGCCTTATTTTACCAACATTGCTTGATTTAACAATTTCTTCCGCTGGCAATGCAACTTTAGCAGTTTTTTTCTTTTCTGTAATTTTAGGTGATGCTGTTACAGTATTTACAATTTTTGTATTTTCAGAATTTGTTAAAGTAAGTTTTATTTTTCCATATCTTACTTTTAGTTCTGCTATATCTTCTTTTTTCAGAACTTTCATTAATTCTTGAATATCCTTAAGTTCCATAGTACCTCCTTATTTTAAATTAAATATTTATTTCCATAAATTTTTTTAGACTTCTATAAATAATTTTACCATATTATACACATTTTTTCAATTTTTTCTTTTTTAAAACCATCAGAAATTTACCAAGATAAATAAAAATTGTTGCAAATAAATGAAAAAAGGTATAAAATATATTCGCATTTTCATTGCAAAGATAAAAACAAAGTTAAAGTTGGATTTATTTGATAATTTAAATTCGTAAATATGGTTATCAAATTATTCTATTTTAATTTTATACTAAGCCCTATTTGAAAAATAGAAATTATATTTTATTTATTTCCTAACAAGGGAGTCTTGACCCCTTATGTACAGAAATTATAACAAAGCTGCTATTTCAATGGGGAACAGTATCAGTTCTGAGAAAAAATACCAGAAAGGAAAATAAAAATGGTTATTGGACTTACAGGCGGAATTGGAACAGGGAAGAGTACTGTTAGCCAAATTTTGAGGAATAAAGGATTTTCTGTAATTGATCTGGATGTGATTTCACATAAAGTTATTGAGTTTCCGTCAGTTGTAGAAAAAATCGTAAGAAATTTTGGAAAAGAAGTTTTAGAAAATAATAATGATGGAAATCGTACTGTTTCACGTGAAAAGTTGGGGAAAATTATTTTTTCCGATAGGGAAAAAAGATTTACTTTAAATTCTATTATGCATCCTGAAATTTTACGAATTATGCATAAAAAAATTTTGGAATGTGAATCAAAAAATGAAAAAGAAAATAAAATTATTTTTGTAGAGATTCAGTTACTTTTTGAAGTTCAATGGGAAAAGGAATTTGATTATATTTTGCTTGTTGCTGCGAAAAGGGATATTCAGGTTAGGCGTGTTTTGGAAAGGGATAAACGAAGTGAAAAAGAGGCTTGGGATATTATAAATTCGCAGATGTCCTTGGATGAAAAAAGGGGAAAAAGTGATTTTGTCATTGAAAATGATGGAAATATAGATGATTTAAATAGAAAAGTTGATAAATTTTTAAAAATTTTAGAACAACAGCAATTTCAAAAAAATTAAAATATACGAGAGGTAAAAAAATGAAAAAAATATTTTTAATATTGGGAATATTTCTAATAGTATTTATTGTATGGCTTTCTATACCATTCAATATTCTTGTAATAGGAGTTGATGCTTATGCCAACCAGCCTACAGAAGGATCTCGAAGTGATGGACTTATTGTTATAAGAGTTGTTCCATATTTGGCACAAGTAAAAATGATTTCAATTCCACGTGATACTTATGCAGAAATTCCGTGTGAAAATTATAAGCAGGATAAAATTACGCATTCACACCATTTTGGAGGAGTTCAATGTACGATTGACGCTGTAGAAAATTTACTTGATACAAAAATTAATTATCACGTAAGATTCAGATTTGAAGATGTCATGAATATAACAACTTTAATTGGCGGAGTTGACGTTGTTTCAAATCATACGTTTAACCAAGACTATTTTGATCAGGAAGTATTTCACTTTAATCAAGGGCAAGTCTATAATTTACAAGGAAGAATGGCACTTGCATATACAAGACATAGAAAAAGTGACACAGCTTTTAAACGAGATGAACGTCAAAGACAGGTCATTCAAGGAATTGCTAAAAAGTTAGTTGCTCCATCTGGATGGAAATATGTACCACAAGTATACAATTATTCAAAGCAGCATATGGATATTGCAGTAAATCCGATTAAAGCATTGTCAGTATTGCCCGCATTTCTTATGCATCAGTCAAATATTAATCAGTATGAAATTACTGGAGATGGAAAAATGATAAATGGAATTTGGTATTTTATGCCTGATGAAGCATCATTGGAACAAGCAAGGGAAGAATTTAAAAATTAAAAAAAGAGGTGAAATATGGAAATAAATAGGTCAGAATTTGTAAAATCAGCAGTTGTAGAAAAGGACTATCCAAAATTTAACAATGTTGTGGAATTTTCATTCATTGGAAGATCAAATGTCGGGAAATCTTCGCTTATAAATTCTCTTACAAAGAGAAAAAATCTTGCAAGAACAAGTAAAACTCCAGGAAGAACACAGCTTATAAATTATTTTTTAATAAATAATGCAATTCATTTTGTGGATTTACCAGGATATGGATTTGCAAAAGTTCCTGATTCAGTAAAGAAAAACTGGGGTAAAACAATTGAAAGCTATCTTGTGTCGGATCGTGAAAAAGTTGTATTTCTTTTGCTGGATTTGCGTAGAATTCCATCGGTTGAGGATATGGAAATGTTAAAGTGGCTGGAACATTTTGGAATTGAATATTATATAATTTTTACAAAGGCTGATAAATTGTCTAATAATGAAAAGTTTAAGCAATTAAAGGAAATTAAGAAAAAACTTGTGTTTAAAAATGAAGATGTATTTTTTTATTCTTCCTTAAAAAATACTGGAAGAAAAGAATTGCTTGATTTTATCGGAGAAAAAATTAATCAAAAAAAATAAGAGTCTTTATTAATTTTCATCTAAATTCTAAATTAGAATTAAGTAAAAATTATTTTAACAAAGGGCAAAGCCCCTTGTGATTAAATAAGTCAATAAAGCAACAATTACAAATTATTTTTTTAAGGGATTTTAAGTCCCTTATTTTTATTATTAAATAATTTGTATTTGTATTTATATCATTTTCCAGCTAAATATCAAATTTATTTTTAGCAAGTGATTAAAACTCCATGTAATCAAACAAAAGATTATTGTTTTTTTCTGTAATTTAACGCTTCTAGTAAATGCTCTTTTTTTATATGTTCTTGTCCATCTAAATCTGCTATTGTTCTTGAAATTTTTAATATTTTGTCAAACATTCTGACTGATAATCTTAGATTGTCGATAGCAGCCTTCATAATTTCTTGGCTTTCCTCGTCAATTTTACAATATTTGTTTAATTGCTTCTTGTTCATATCTCTGTTTAGTGTATTTGAATTAAATCGCTGTTTTTGAATTTCTCTGGCTTTTATTACTCTTTCCTGAATGTCTTTTGACTTTTCCGAAAGAGATTCGTCAAAAATTTCATCTTTTTTTAATTGGTGCATTTCAACATAAAGGTCCATTCGATCAAGAAGAGGTCCAGAAAATTTTTTTTGATAACGTTTTATTTCCTTTAAACTGTCATTACACAATGGATTATCAGGGAAATAACCACTTGGAGTCGGATTTGAAGCTGTTATTGTAATATTTTTTACAGGATAAGTCACACTGAAATTTGCTCTTGAAATAACGATTTTTCCATCCTCTAAAGGCTGACGTAGTGCTTCTAATGTTTTCCCCTCAAATTCTCCAATTTCATCTAGAAAAAATACTCCGTTTAGTGCTAATGTTATTTCTCCAACTCTGTTTGCACCGCCTACAAGTGCTACTTGCGTTGCTGAATAATGGGGTGCTCTGAACGGTCTTTTGCGAATTATTGGCTCTTTTTGGCTGAGCATTCCTGAGATGCTGTAAATTTTGGTTGTTTCTATTATTTCTTCTTCAGGCATGTCAGGCAAAATTGTATTAAATCTTTTGGCAAGCATTGACTTACCTGAACCTGGATCACCTATTAAAAATACATTATGTCCGCCAGCAGCTGCGATTTCTAAAGCTCTTTTTGCAATAAGCTGCCCTTTTACATCAGAAAAATCAATGGTTTCTTCTAGTTTTTTATCTTCAATTCTTGAAGTATCCATTTCAAGGGCTTTTTTGCATAAAGTTTCTACATCAGTCTTTCCATCTAGAAAGTCCAAAAGTTCACTAATTTCATCAACTGGGATAATTTCTACCCCTGAAATCAGCTTTGCTTCGTTATAATTTTCCATTGGAACGATAACCCCTTTAAAATCGGTTTCCTTTGCTAAAATTGTAGCATTTATCGCTCCATTTATTGATTTTATTTTTCCATTTAAGGAAATCTCTCCTAAAATTAAGTATTTTTTTAATACTTCTATATTTGAAATATGTCCTGTATTGGCAAGGATGCCTAAAAATATACTTAAATCAAAATGACTTCCTTTTTTCCTAATATTTGCAGGTGATAAATTTACCAGCACACGCCTAACTGGAAATTCAAACCCAACATTTTTAAAGCAGCTCCTAATTCGTTCCTTACTTTCTGAAATAGCTTGATCCCCCATTCCAACTATATTGAAAATAGGCAGTCCTCTGGAAAGATCAACTTCCACTTCTACAACGTAAGTATCAACTCCCAAGTAACTGCAGCTAAATAAACTTATTGCCATAATCCCCACCTTTTTAATTTTTAATTAATAATTAATTATATCATTTTTTAATAAAAATTGCAATAAGAAAACAAAAAAAGAGAAAATCTATAAAAAGACTTTCCCTTTAAAGTATATACAATAGGCAATTTTAATAATTTTTTACAATTTTGTCTATTCTTAAAAAATTTATTTTAAGTATGCGTTTAGCATCCATAAATTTTTTTCATAAGAGCTGATATATTCATCAACCATTGCAGATGTTCCGTAATCGTTTTCTGCATCTGCAGTTTCCTTTACTTCTTTTACTAATTTTAACATTGCTTCAAATTCTTTTTTTACGTCAGCAACTGCATCAGCAATAGAAATTTCTTTATTTTCAGCTTCTTTAATAGTAGAAACTGCTAAATAATCTTTTAATGTTCCTAGAGGACGACCACCGATTGAAAGTATTCTTTCAGCTACATCATCAATTTGTTCATTTAATGCATCATAGTACTCTTCCAATTTAGCATGAACAGAAAAGAATCCTGTACCAACGATATTCCAATGATAATTTTGAACTTTTCTGTAAAGTACATTTAAGTTTGCTAAATAAAGATTTAATTTTTCAACTGTTTTTGACATATTTATCACTCCCTAAATTATAATTTATTTATATCTTTATCATTTACAAATTTATTATATCAAAAACAAGTCAAATTGTCAACAATTTTTGTAATGATTATAAAATTATATTAATTTTAAATATTTGAATAAATATTCTTTATGATATTAACGTTTAAAATATTTTAAAATAAAACCTTACCTTTTGTTAAACAGTAATTGCTTTAGTAATTTAATCACAAGTCTATAAAACTATATTTAATAATACTTTTACAATCTATCTTTCACAATTTCTGTAGCTTTCACAAGATTTTCCAAACTTTTTACAGTTTCTGTAATTCCTCTTGTCTTTAATCCACAATCTGGATTTACCCATAATTTTTCTTTCCCAATTTTTTTAACCATTATTTCTAAAGCTGCTACAATTTCTTCAACTGAAGGTACTCTAGGAGAATGAATATCATAAACTCCTGGACCTACCTCTGTTTCAAAATTATTTTCTTTCAAGAAATCAAGAATTGTCAATTTTGATCTTGAGGCTTCAAATGTTATGACATCGGCATCCATATTGTCAATATCTTTTATTATGTCTTCAAACTGGCTGTAGCACATATGTGTATGAATCTGTGTATCCACTTTTACTCCGCTGTGGCAAAGTCTAAACGCTTTCAATCCCCAGTCAAGATATTCCTTATGCCAGTCTTCTTTTCTCAAAGGTAATTTTTCCCTAAGTGCAGCTTCATCTATCTGAATTATTTTTATTCCTGCTTTTTCTAAATCCAATACTTCTTCTCGTATAGCAAGTCCAATTTGAAATGCCATTTCACTTAATGATACATCTTCTCTTGGAAACGACCAGTTCAATATTGTTACAGGCCCTGTAAGCATTCCTTTAACAGGCTTTTCAGTTAATTTTTGAGCATATTCAGAATACAAGACTGAAATTGGTTTTATTCTTTTTACATCTCCAAAAATTATTGGCGGTTTTACACATCTTGTTCCATAAGACTGAACCCAAGCTTTTTCTGTAAACACATATCCTGCTAGATTTTCTCCAAAAAATTCAACCATGTCATTTCTTTCATATTCTCCATGTACAAGCACATCAATCCCTATTTCTTCCTGTAATTCAATACATTCTTTTATGAAACTGAATACATTTTTATCATATTCTTCCCTATTAATTTCGCCTTTTCTAAATTTACTTCTGTTCAGCTTCACTTCCTTCGTCTGTGGAAAAGATCCTATTGTAGTTGTTGCAAGTAAAGGAATATTCAACTTTTCTCTCTGTATTCTCTGTCTTTCCTTTCTTGTACCTTTTCTTACAAAATCATTATCTTTCAATTTTTCAACTTTATCTCTAACTTTCTTGTCTTCCATACCTCTTTCAGAAGTTATGATTTCCTGATTTCTTATATAAAATTCATTTTCCTGTGCTTTTTCCAAAGAATTTTCTAATAAAATTTGACTTAATTCATCTAATTCCCTCAATTCTCCTAATTTTTCTTCAGCAAAAGAAAAATGTTTCAGTATATTTTCTGATAATTTTTTTTCATTTCTCAAAGTATAAGGTACATGAAGCAATGAACAGGAAGTTGTCACTACTATGTTTTCAGCTTTTCCCTTTAAGTTATTCAGAATATTTAAAACTTTTCTGTAATCGCATTTCCAAATATTTTTCCCATTTACAACTCCTGCAAATAAAACTTTATCTTTTGGAAATCCGTTTTCATCTATTAATTTTTCAGTTTTTCTTCCTTCAATGAAATCAAGCCCTATTCCATCAAAATCAAGTCCCGTTATTGTTCCATAGCAATCCCTCACATCTCCAAAATATGTCTGAAGTAACACTTTTACATTTTTCTTATTTTTTAAAATCTCTGTATAAATTTTTTTAAACAGCTTTACATCTTCCTCTGTCTGATCTGTTACTAACTGCGGCTCTTCAATTTGAATCCATTCTACAGTTTTTTCATTACATTTTTCCAATAGTTCTACATAGGCATTTACAATATCACCTAAATATTCTTTTTTATCTTTATTTCCAGTTGTTTTAGCCAATTTATAAAATGTAAATGGTCCGATTACTGACGGATGAGTATTCACTCCTAATTTCTCAGCTTCCTCAAGTTCATTAAATATTTTATCTGAATTTAACTTAATTTCTATATAATCATCCAGTTCAGGCACCATATAATGATAATTTGTGTTATACCATTTTCTCATTGAAAGAGCCTTTACATCTCCTTTTTCCCCTTGATAACCTCTAGCAATTGCAAAATATGTATTCAGTTCATTTAACCCTAAATCTCTATAATGCTTTGGAATTGCATTTAATAAAATTATTGTGTCCAGTATTCCGTCATAAAATGAAAATGTATTTCCCGGAATAAATGAAATCTTTTCTTCCTTTTGTTTTAGCCATTGATTTTTTCTAATCTCTTCCGCTATTTCCAAAAGTTCATTCTCTGTAATTTCATTTCTCCAATATTTTTCTATTGCAAATTTTAATTCTCTATTTTCCCCAATTCTAGGGTATCCAACAATTGCTGTTTTCATAATCTCATCTCCTTTATTATAGTAATATCTGTCCTTTTCAAAAGTTTATAAAATTATATCAGCATAACACCTTTCAATTTTAAAATTCTAATTTAATATTACTAACTATTTTTGATGAAATTATTATATACAAATATTTAATTTCTGTAAAATATATTTATTTTTCAGTTTGTTATAACTTTAGTTTATAACAATCTATTTAAATTTATGGAATTTCTGTATATTTCAAATGCTCCTTCAAAGCCTCCACATAAACTTTCCCATAAACACTCAGCTCAATATTTTTCTGCATTATAATTCCAACTTTCATATACTCATCCACTTCCAGCGGTTTTGCAATAATATTTTCTCCATTTAGCTCTTTACTAATTATTCCTGTACTCACAGTGTATCCGTTAAGCCCGACTGCCAAATTGAATAGAGTTGCTCTATCACGTACCTTTATATTCTTATCCCTGTCAAGTGTACTCAATATCTCCTCCGAAAAATAAAAAGAATTATAATCTCCCTGCTCAAACGATAAATACGGATATTCCTTCAAATCCTCAAGACTAATACTTTCCTTTTTTGCTAAAGGATGATTAAAACTAATGAAAACATGTGGCTTTGCAGTAAACAGCTCAATAAATTTCAAGTTATTTCTTTTTATCATTTTCTCAATTACAGTTTTATTTGCTCCTGAAGTGTATAAAATCCCAATTTCACTTTTTCTCTTGCTTACATCCTCAATAATCTCATTAGTCTGCGTTTCCCTAAGCGTAAAATCATACTTATTTTCCCCAAACTTCTTAATCACGTCCACAAAAGCATTCACTGCAAAGGAATAATGCTGAGTTGATACCGAAAATCTCCGAGTTATCTTATTCCCCTTTTTATATTCTTCTTCCAATAAATCCGTCTGTTCCAAAACTTGCCTAGCATATCCCAAAAACCTATCTCCTTCAAGTGAAACAATTACTCCTTTATTTGTCCTGTTAAAAATTGTTATATTCATTTCATCTTCCAGCTCTTTTATAGCTTTCGTCAATGCTGGCTGTGAAACAAACAGCTCTTTTGACGCATCACTTAATGTTCCTTTTTCAGCGACTGTTACTACATATTTTAACTGTTGCAATGTCATTTTAACCTCCTTCTTATATACAATAAAAAGCCAGCTTTAATGCCGACTTTTTATTCTCTACTTATGTAACTTGATTTGTCAAATTAATACTAAAATTCCATTTAAAAAATAATGTTTATTTATCCAAAACTGAATCAATCCTTTACTAAAAATAGTATGTTATTCAAGATTTATAACAATTCTGCTACTTAAACAAGGAATAGTATAAATTGCAAAAATTTATTAAATTATTTTATTATTTTTTTAACTACAATTGTTTCAAATATTCCATCAATGAAGTAGCTTTCCGTCCTAAAACTTTCTCAATATCATCTGAAACTCCTGATTGCTCATTTTGGGCAATTGCAGTATAAGTTGAAACCCAAGAATCGTATTCCCATTGTTCAGCTTTCCAGATTTTACGTGATTCGTAAGCCTCATCTACCGTTTCAGCAATATACTTAATTTCTTTACCTAAATATTTACTTGCAAGTTTTATAATTTCCTCCATCGTTAAATCTTCAGGCCCTGTCATATTCAAAGTCTGATTTTCCCATTTTTCTGGATTTTCCAAAATTTTAGCAGCCACTTCTGACACATCCGAACGCACCACAGCCGAAACTTTACCATTTCCAGCAGGCCCTTTTATTTTACCATACTCTCTGCACATATCTACAAAGAAATCCACATAAAAATTATCTCTCAAAAATGTATATTTAAAGCCTTTTTCTTTAATGTATTCCTCAGTTGCATAATGATCTCTTCCCAATGTAAATATGGAATTTTTTGAAGCATTGTAAAACGAAAGATAAACAATGTGCGAAACTCCTGCTATTTTAGTCACATCAATAAAATCCTTATGCTGCTGAACACGATTAGGATTTTCTGAACCCGACACCATAAAAAGTACATCAATCCCTTCAAGTGATTTTACAGTATCCTCTGACTTGTCATAATTTGATTTAAAAACATCATAAAATCCCATTTTTTCAGCTTTTTCCTTATTTCTAGCCAAATTTCTCACTTTTATTCCATTTTCTTTGCATAATCTTGAAACCATGCCACCTAAATTTCCTGTCACTCCAGTTACTGCTATTTTAGTCATTTTATTCCTCTCCCACTTTTTTTATTTCAGACATACTTTTTCTATTTCCGATTTATCTTTATAACCCTTTAAACCACCTGATAATTCTAAAACTTTATTGTGTATTTTTAAAATGTCACAAACTTCAAAATATTTAATCATTATTTATCACGCATTCTGATAAAAACATCTTTATTTTCTTCCATTTTATTAAATAGAATATCCATTGAATTCTTTTCAATTTTATTTTCTTCAACAAATTTAGCCATCAATTGAACTAATACATCACTTTCACTTTTTCCAGTTTTTTTTACAGCTTTTTTTTATTCATTAATTATTTTACTATTTTCTATTTCTGCAATATATGTCATCTTAATCACCCCTAATTTAATTTTTCTTTTTAAAAATTCCTCTCCCTTTATTAAACGTTATCCCTTTACAACAATATTAACCAGTTTATTAGGCACAACAATTACCTTGACAACTTCTTTTCCATCAATAAATTTTTGAACTTTTTCTGAAGAAAATGCCAATTTTTCAGCGTCATCTTTTGAAATTCCAATTTGTGCAGGAATCATATCTCTTACTTTTCCATTTACTTGTAAAACCAAGTTAAAGTTGTTTTCCACAGTTAATTTTTCATCGAATGTTGGCCATTCTTCCTCAAAAGTAAGAGTTGTATTTCCTAAATCACTCCATAATTCATCTGCTACATGCGGTGCAAAAGGTGCAATTAATAAAATCGCTTTTTCAAGAACTTCGTGCCATACTTTTTTACTTTCTGATGAAATATCATTTTTATCAATTACATTTTGCTTGTAAGTTGTCATATCGTTTAGAAGTTCCATTATTGCGGCGATTGCTGTGTTAAAGTGGAAATCGTCCTCAATACTGTCTGTAACTTTTTTTACAGTCTGATGTAATTTTTTCTGAATTTCCTTGTCTTTTTCACTTCTTGCATCTAAATTAATTCCATAATTATTTTCCTTTGATGCATTTTTATCAGCAAAATCAGCTGTTGATGAAATTAGCAGATAAAGTCTGTTTATGAATCTGTAAGCCCCTGCAAGACCGTTCATATTCCATTCCAGCTCTTTTTCAGGCGGTGCAGCAAATAATGTAAACACTCTTGAAGAGTCGGCTCCGTATTCTTTCACGATTTCTTCAGGATCTACTCCGTTATTTTTAGATTTACTCATTTTTTCAACTTTTGTTACCAATTCTTCTCCAGTTTCCTTAGAAACAGGCTTCCCATCCTTCATCTCGACTTCTCTTGGGAACAAGTATCTTCTTTCATTTTGAGAATAGTAAGAAGGCCCTAAAACCATTCCTTGTGTTAAAAGACGCTTAAATGGTTCATTTGTGTCAACATATCCTAAATCTCTTAGTGATTTGTGGAAGAATCTTGCATAAAGCAAGTGCATTACCGCATGCTCAATTCCACCGATATATTGATGAACTGGAGTCCAGTTATCTGCATCTTCCTTTTTAAACGGCTCTTTATCATTGTGAGAATCCAAATATCTCAAGTAATACCATGAAGAATCAACGAAAGTGTCCATTGTGTCAGTTTCTCTTCTACCTTTTTTTCCATTTGGTAAAATCACATTTTTAAATTCCTCAGAAGTTTCAAGCGGATTTCCCTTTCCGTTAAACTCAATATCTGTAGGCAGTTTTACAGGCAAGTTTGCTTCCTCTTCCAAATAAATATTTCCATCTTCATCATAAATCACAGGAATTGGCGTTCCCCAGTATCTTTGTCTGCTGATTAGCCAGTCATGCAGCCTATAATTTACAGTTGCCTTACCTTTTCCTAATTTTTCCAATTTTTCTACGATCTTGATTTTTCCATCTTCATTTGAAATTCCATCAAATTCTCCAGAATTAGTCATAATTCCATTTCCAGTAAAAATATTTTCAAATGTTTCCTCAAGAGCCAATTCATGCACATTCCCATCTTTATCCACAGGATTTACCACAATTTTAATTGGCAAATCATATTTTTTAGCAAAAGCCAAGTCTCTCGCATCATGGGCAGGCACAGCCATAACCGCTCCAGTCCCATAATCTATCAATACATAGTTTCCAATCCACAAAGGTACTTTTGCATTATTTATTGGATTTATAACATAAAGTCCTGTAAACACACCCTCTTTTTCCTTATCTTCAGCAGTACGGCTAATTTTATCCTCATTAATCATAGCCTCAACTTTTTCCCTAATTTCAGGATTTCGCTTCAAAATAACTTCTTCTACTAACGGATGTTCAGGTGCCAAAGTCAAGTAAGTCGCCCCAAATAACGTGTCCGCTCTCGTAGTAAACACAGTTATTACAACTTCACCTTTTTCATTTTTTACAATATTCTCATTATTCCCTTTATAATCAAAGTCCAAAATAAAGTCTACTTCCGCTCCTGTCGATTTTCCAATCCAGTTTTTCTGCATAGCAAGCACTTGTTCAGGCCAATGACCTCTAAGTTCTTCATGTCCTTGCAGTAATTCTTCTGCATATTCTGTAATTTTGAAATACCATTGTGAAAGTTCCTTTTGAATTACATCTGTTTTACCGTGACGCCAGCATTTTCCACCTTCAACCTGCTCATTTGCAAGTACAGTATTACAGTCTGGACACCAGTTTACATAAGATTTTTTCTTGTAAACAAGCCCTTTTTTATACATCTCAATAAAAAATTTCTGATTCCATTTATAGTATTCTGGAGTATAAGTACTAAGTTCTCTATTCCAGTCATAAGAAAGCCCCATAAGCTTCATCTGTCTTCTCATATTGTCAATGTTCGCTTTAGTCCATTTTCCAGGATGTGCCCCATTATCAATAGCAGCATTTTCCGCAGGCAGCCCAAAACTGTCCCATCCAAACGGATGCAGCACATTAAACCCTTTCATCTTCTTGTATCTTGCAATCGCATCTCCAATCGCATAATTTCTCAAATGCCCAACATGCAATTTCCCTGACGGATATGCAAACATCTCAAGCACATAATAATTCTCTTTTCCATCAACTTTATTTTCCGATTTGAAAACATCCCCTTCAAACCACTTATCCTGCCATTTTTTCTCAATTTCCGACGGTTTGTATTCCTTTATCATTGTTTTCCTCCATTTTTTCAGTTTTTATTTTTCTGATACTTTTTATTTCATATCTTAATAATATATAATGTAATTATTGTACTATATTTTAGTTTTTTTGACAATTAATTTTATTTTATCTTCTATAGCTTTAAATATAATTTATTTCTTCTTTCCAATTTGTTCCATACATCTTTTTCATAAATTCTTCTTTCTCTTTTTCACTCAAAATTGCTCTCCTTTACCCTTCTAACTTTCAAAAAACTTAATTTCAGATAACATCACTCCTCTATTCTTAGCCTTACTACACATTTCCTTCAACTGAATTATTCCTTTCCGATTTCCCACAAAATTATAGTAATAATAGAAATAATCATTTTTAAAATTTATATATTTATTACTCGAAAATTTCTTTTTTAACAATTTTGTTTCCTTTTTCCTTTGACTTTTTAGTCTCTTATTATGTTCTGAAAAAAATAGAACTGGCATATTCACTATCTTTTCAGGAAATTTAAAATCTCTATTTTTTTCTCTATATTTTAAATATAACACCTCAAAAATAAAATTTAACATTTTTATAGAAGAAATATATTTTTTAAATATTTCTGTGTCATCAGGTTTTTGGGATTTTAATTCAATATGAAAAAGATAATAATTTTCAGTATTTTTCTCTTGTACCAAAATTATCGAATCAACTGACTTACATATTTACCATTAAAATAAGGAAAAAGACTAACTTTTGAATTTTCTAAATTATTTACATCAAAGGTTATTTGAAGCACATTATAATTATCTGTTTCAAAATATATTTTTACTTTTTCTAATTTTGTTTCTTTAAATTCTTTTATTTTTACATTATTGTATTCAGGCACAATAAAAAAATCTTTATGTAATGTATTTTTACAATAATCAAAAAAATCCTTATTCTCCAAAATTATTCCCCTCGGCATAAAACAACAAAGTCTGATAAAGATTATCTGTTTCCTCAAGAACACTATTAAATGTTTCTATCTCAAATTCTCCATCATTTTCTTTAATTTTTTCAACAGTTTTATTGTGTAAATGAAATACATTTATATCACTAGCTTTTAGTCCATATTCATTATTAATTTCGTATTTCCCCATTTCTTTCTCATTCATTCTATTCTTAACTTTTTCAAACAAAAGCATATTATCAATTTCTTCAGTAATGATTGGACTATGTGTACTTATTATAAATTTTATTCCTTGCTTTGACAAATAATTTATAAGTTTCACTATTTTTCTCTGATTTTCAGGATGTAAATTCAATTCAATTTCATCAATAAAAACTATATCTCCTTTTTGAGCTTGATATTTTAAATACAAAAAGAAACCTGCTAAAGTTTTTACAGTTGAAGAAACTAATCCCATATTTAATTCCAAATCATTTTCATTTTTATAAATAATTTGATTAGATTTTATTATTATTTCACCTTCAATTATATTTTGAATATCAATATTTTTTACAAGATTTCTATAAATTTCTGTTTCTTCCTTGCTTTCGTATTCCTCTAATTTATTTAATCGTATAATATATTCATTTACAGGTTCTGAATATCTTGAAATATTTTTTAACAAATTTATATCTTGTGATAATTCCAACTGTCTTAATATATTATTTCTATTTTCCAATAATTGATTATAAAATAAAATTGCACCACTTCTTTCAGCAGGAAAAAAACATATATTATTTATTTCTATATTTTCTAAAAAATATTTTTTCATTTTCAGTAAATTTATCTTTCTCATCAAATTCTATATTTATTTTTGTATTTTCAAAACGGTTTTTATTTGTGTGAAAAACAAAAGGCAAGTCTGTTTCACGCAGTTCATCTGAAAAATTATTATTCTCCATTCTTTTTCCAATACTTCTTATTTCGTTATTTAATGTTCTTTCAATCCGAATATTTCTTAATACAGCATAAATAAAATTACTCAAATAAGTCTTCCCAGTATTATTCTTCCCAATTATCAAATTAATCCCTTTTAAATCATTAAAATCTATTTCTCCACTTTCAATAGGACCTAAATTTTTAAATTTTATTATCATAATTTGCTTCCCTTCCTAATCTAATACCCAAAATTCGGATTTTCAATAACCCATTTTCCATTCTTTTTATTAGCTTCCAAAATTTCTTTTCTTCCTACATATTTTCCATTTTTTGTAATTCTTTCTAATTCTTGGTCCATCATTTCAATTTGAATTTCACTCGCTATTTTAAAATATTTTTTCATAGCTTTTTCATCATTTTCAGAAATTGATTTTGAGTATTCTTCCATTGTCTTTCCTGTTTTTTTCTTAAAGGCTTTATCCATTTTGTCCATCATTTCTCCTGATCTTTCAAATATTTTGTCTATGCTCATTTCATCTGTATTCACAGGAAAGCCCAGTTTAACTTTTACGTATGCCTTATTTTCATTGATGTAGTCTATTTTTTCTATATCAATCTTATAATACTTATACATTGTATCTAGCATTTTAGAAAAATAATCTTCCCCAAAAAAAGATTCCATTAATTCTTTCATTTGATTTTTATCATTTTTTATATCGCTTGTAGCAGAAAATCCGTTCATCATTTTATTCATCATTCCAAACATTTCCTCTTTTGAATAGATTCTGCTCACTTCTTTTTCAATTTGAGAATTGTAATCCAAAAGAATACTTTGGTTGAGCTTTACTGCTGGTTCTACTTCCACTTGATATTTTTCTTGTGTAAAATTTGATAAACTTAATAATACAAATAAACTTAAAATTATCTTTTTCATATTTTCCTCCTGCTTAAACTTAGTATTTAGTCATTTTAAAAATAAAAAAATTGATAAATACAGTATTTTTTATGTTTAATTATCTTAAAATCTCTTTTTATTCTCTGACAAAAATTATTGACTCCTTGTGATCATAAATACTGTTTTTGTTCATTTATTTTTACAATTTTTTAAAACTTGATAATGTATTTGAACTTATTTAAAATTGAACTATTAAAAATTATATAACTTTAGGATTCAGATAAAATAGTTATGGCTTTTGAGCTAGATTTTAAATTAGTTTTACTATAAAAATAAATACTAAATTTACAATTATTTATTAGTTTTATTTTGAAATAACTTAATTGTTATTCTATGATTTATTATACCTTAATTACTCTAAAAATTAAAGAAAAATAATTTCAAGGATGAAGTATAAAAATTATAGGAGAAATGCCTTCATTTTATTTGCATGAAAAAAATTATTTAGATATGTTTAAAAAAATGGTGCGAGTGACGGGAGTCGAACCCGTACGGCTACTGCCACTACCCTCTGAAAATAGCATGTCTACCAATTCCATCACACTCGCATTAAAATATTAGATGTTTTATAAATATTAAAAGATATTAATTTTTTATAATGGTGCGAATGACGAGACTTGAACTCGTACAGCTAAAAGCCACTACCCCCTCAAGATAGCGTGTCTACCAATTCCACCACACTCGCATATTAAAAATCTTTTAATTAATTTTAATTGAAACTATTAAATCTTAAAATTATTATACATTCAAAATTAAAAAATGTCAATTAATATTTAAAAATATCATATAATAACATAGACACAGCTTTTAGGTTCGGTTTTATACTATTTCCCATTAAAACAATAGATTTATCTGTTGGGTAAAGGGACACGACCCTTGTCAGAAAATAAATAAAATATGATTTCTGTTTTTTAAATGGGGGTTAGTATTAAATAAGTTTTATTAGACTTGACTGGAAACTATATGTATTTAGAATTTGATAAAACAAAAATTTTGAAGCAAGGGGTCTTGACCCCTTGTGGAATAAAAAAACTTAGGTTATAGAACAGGTCTATTATATAAGAAATTCAAAATAGAAATTATAAATTTAAAAAAAAAAGAGTAAAAAAGTTAATTTTATGCTACAATATGGGTATAAAATAAATTAAAAAAGTTTTTTTAAGGAGAAGAGCATGGAAAAGGCGGAAACGTTAATAGAAATTAACAATCTTGTTACAAGTTTTCGGATAAAAGATGAATATTTTCCAGCTGTTGACAATGTTTCATTGAAACTTAAAAGAAATGAGATATTAGCAATAGTAGGAGAATCAGGATGTGGAAAAAGTACACTTGCTACTTCCATTATTGGACTTCATAATCTGAATAATACGAGAATTGAAGGAGAAATAAATTTTGAAGGTAAAAATCTTTTGAAACTTGGGGAGGAAGAATACAATAAGATTCGTGGGAATAAAATTGGGATGATATTTCAAGATCCATTGTCGGCTTTGAATCCACTTATGAGAATTGGAGATCAGATTGAAGAGGGGATGGTTTACCATACAAAATTATCTAAAAAAGAAAGGGAAGCACGTGTGCTTGAGCTATTAAATCACGTTGGCATAAAAAATACCAAACGTATAGCAAGACAATTTCCACATGAATTGTCGGGAGGAATGCGACAAAGGGTTATGATTGCAATAGCACTTTCATGTAAGCCTGAAGTTATCATAGCTGATGAGCCTACAACAGCATTAGATGTTACAATTCAGGCACAAATACTGGATTTACTAAAAACTTTGCAAAGTGAGATAAATGCTGGGATTATATTAATTACTCATGATTTGGGTGTAGTTGCAGAAATGGCTGACAGAGTGGCAGTAATGTATGCTGGAGAAATTGTAGAAATTGCCAATGTAAAAGACTTGTTTGACAATCCAAAGCATCCTTATACAAGATCACTTTTAAGTTCAATTCCACAGCTTGACAGTGAACACGAAAAGCTGCATGTAATTAAGGGAATCGTTCCATCAATAACTAAGATGGAGAGAACAGGCTGCCGATTTTCTAAAAGAATCCCTTGGATAAAGGAAAATGAACATGAAAAAAATCCAAAGCTGCATGAAATTGAGCCAGAACATTTTGTAAGATGTACTTGCTGGAAAAATTTTCATTTTGAAAAGTAAATTTTAAAAATAAAAAAATTTTAAAAATTCAGAGAGGAAAAAATAGAAATATGAGTTTTATTGAAGTAAAAGATTTAAAAGTTCATTATCCTATTCGTGGAGGATTTTTTAATAAGATAATTGATTATGTTTATGCTGTAGATGGAGTCAGTTTTACTATTGAAAAAGGAAAGACTTATGGACTTGTGGGAGAATCGGGATCTGGAAAGTCTACAATTGGAAAGGCAATAATCGGGCTGGAAAAAATAAAAAGCGGTAAAATTATCTATGAGGGAAGAGAAATTGATAGAAAATTTAGAAATAGAAGAAGTGAGTATAATAGAAATGTACAAATGATATTTCAAGATTCGTTATCTAGCTTAAATCCTAAAAAAAGAGTGATTGATTTAATTTCAGAACCTTTAAGAAATTTTGAAAATTTAACACCAGATGAGGAAAAAAGGAAAGTATCGGAACTGCTAGAAATTGTAGGAATGAACAGGGAAGATATTTTTAAATATCCACATGAATTTTCTGGAGGGCAAAGACAAAGGCTAGGGATTGCACGGGCTGTTGCGACAAAGCCTAAGCTGATTATTGCAGATGAGCCTGTGTCGGCACTTGATTTGTCAGTTCAGGCACAAGTTTTGAATTATATGAAGGACATTCAGGAGCAGTTTGGGCTTAGTTATCTTTTTATTTCTCACGATTTGGGAGTTGTAAAGCATATGTGTGACTACATGTTTATAATGTACCACGGAAGATTTGTGGAAACAGGAGAGAAAAATGATATTTACAAAAATCCTGAACATTTTTATACAAAACGGTTAATTGCAGCAATTCCAGAAATACATCCAGAAAAACGCGCAGAAAATAAAAGAAGACGGTTAAAAATTGAAAAGGAATATTTAGCAAATGAAAAAAAATATTATGATGAAAATGGACGTGTCTTTGATCTAAAAAAATTAACAGATACACATTTTGTTGCTTTTAAAGATAAAAATCTGAGAAATAATGGAAATAGTGAAAAAGGAGGCAAATAATCAATGTGGAAAACAGTTTTAAGAAGAATACTTGTTATGATACCGCAATTATTCATACTTAGTGTATTAATCTTCATTTTGGCAAAACTTATGCCAGGAGATCCATTTACTGGGCTGATTACACCGCAAACTGATCCTGCGGCACTTGAAGAATTGCGAAGAAAGGCAGGATTACTCGATCCTTGGCATATTCAGTATGTGAGATGGCTAAAAAATGCCGTTTCTGGAAATCTGGGAATGAGCTACACTTATAATGTTCCTGTAAAGACACTTATTGGGGAACGTGCAGTAAATACTTTTATTTTGTCGCTACTTAGCCTTGTTCTGACATATTGCATTGCAATACCGCTTGGAATGTTTGCTGGACGTTATCAGAACTCAATGCTTGACAAATTTGTTACATTTTATAATTATGTGAGCTATGCGATTCCGACTTTTGTGCTTTCGCTTATAATGATCTGGTTTTTTGGATACATGCTTGGATGGTTTCCAACAACTGGATCGGTGACAGCTGGACTTCATACTGGAACTTTTGGTCAAATTCTTGACAGGATTTATCATATAATATTGCCTGCAATTACGTATGCGTTGCTGGGAACAACTTGGATTGTGCAGTATTTGAGAAATGAAGTAATTGATGCTAAGAATCTGGATTATGTAAAAACGGCGAAAAGTAAGGGAGTGCCTGAAAACAAGGTTTATTCTAGACATATTTTCAGAAATTCGATTTTACCAATTGCAGCTTTTTTTGGTTATTCGATAACAGGACTTCTGGGAGGTTCGATTTTTATTGAAAAAATATTCAGTTATCCTGGAATGGGAGGACTGTTTGTAAATTCTATAATAACACGGGATTACAGTGTTGTTACTGCATTAATATTGCTTTTTGGATTTTTAACATTGCTTGGAAGTCTGCTTTCAGATATTATTCTTAGTATTGTTGATCCTAGAATTAGAATAGAGTAGGTGGTGAAGGAATGTCTAACAATGAAGTTTTAAAGGAGAATAATGAAAAAACAGAAAATTTTGAAATTATTAAGAAAAGTGGTAACAAGCCAACTGGAATTAGTGTTATTGCAAGGGAGATACTAAAGGATAAATTAGCACTTGCTTCGCTTATTATTCTTGTAATCCTTTTTGGAATAATTTTTATTGGATCGCTTTTTGCAAATCAAGAGGAAATTATGAAAATAAGCCTTTTAGATAAATATGCCATTCCTATGAAAGAGGGATTTTGGCTAGGCTCTGATTCTGGAGGGCGTTCAATATTGGGACAGCTTATACTAGGAGCGAGAAACTCGATTATTATTGGTTTTGCAATAACTATTTTAACTTCAGGAATTGGAATATTTTTGGGGTTAATAGCAGGATATTATGGAAAATGGGTGGATAATGTAATAATGAGAATTATTGACTTTATCACAATTTTACCGACACTTATGATAATTATTGTATTTGTTACAATTGTTCCAAAATATACAATTACAACTTTTGTTCTTATAATGAGTACATTTTACTGGGTTGGATCAGCACGTCTTATTAGAAGCAAAGCACTTTCTGAAAGTAAAAAAGACTATGTTTTAGCTTCAAAAACTATGGGAACAAAGGATTTGACAATAATTTTCAGAGAAATATTACCTAATTTAAGTTCAATTATAATTGTAGAATTGACATTGGCATTTGCTGGAAATATTGGGATTGAAACAGGGCTTAGCTTTCTGGGATTTGGGTTGCCGCTTTCTACACCGAGTCTTGGGACATTAGTTGGTTATGCAGCAGATCCCGAAGTGCTGTCGACAAAATTGTGGATATGGCTTCCAGCTTCAATATTAATTTTGATTGTGATGCTTTGCATAAATTACGTTGGTCAGGCTTTAAATAGGGCAGCTGATGCAAAACAAAGAAGGGGATAAAAATTTTAGGAAAAGGAGAGTTGACTATGAAAAAATGGAAGTTGACAATAATATTTTTAGTGTTAATGTTTGCAATGTCGTGCAGTCCAGGTAAAAAGAGAAGTGAAATGCCTGGTGCAAAACTTAATTTATCATTATTTCCAATAAAAACGTCAAATAATGAGCCTGCAATAGAAGGTGGAACTTTACAAGTGGCAATAGTAAAGGATGACCCGCTTGTTGGAGTTTTTAATGAAGTGCTTTATACAGATGGTTATGACGGCAATATTATTTCAACATTTTTAAGTTCAGGAATATTTGAAGTTGATGAAAATTTTGAAATAACAGATACAGGAGCCGCCACTCTTAAAGTTGATGCAAAAAAGAAAAAAGCTACAATAAAAATAAAAGATGGAATAAAATGGTCGGATGGACAGCCTTTAACTGCTGATGATGTAATTTATGCCTATGAAGTTGTCGGAAATAAGGATTATCCAGGTGTAAGATATACAGAGGAAAGTCAGAAAATCGTTGGAATGAAGGAATATCATAGCGGAAGTGCCAAAAATATTTCAGGAATAAAAAAAATAGATGATAAAACAGTGGAAATTTCATTCTCGCAGTTAGGACAAAGCATCTATGCAGTTGGAAATGGTTTAATTGGAAATGCATTACCAAAGCATTATTTAAAAGATATTCCAATAAAAGATTTAATTTCATCGGATAAAATTAGGATAAAACCAGTAACATTAGGTCCATATAATCTTACAAAAGTTTCACGTGGAGAAAGCCTGGAATTTACTGCAAATCCATATTATTACAGAGGAAAACCTAAAATTAACAAGGCAATATTGCAAGTGGTAAATTCACAGTCTATAGTAGCAGCATTAAAAGCTGGAAAATATGACTATGTAATGAGTATGCCTGATTCTTTGTATAATAATTATAAAGATTTGAAAAATATAGAAACTTTGGGACAGCAAGATTTGTATTATTCGTATTTGTCATTTAAATTAGGTCATTATGACAAGGCAAAAGGAGAAAATATAACAGATCCAAATGCCAAGATGGCAGATGTGAGATTACGTCAAGCTCTTGCTTATGGTATAAATATTGAAGAAATAGCGCAGGCATTTTATTTTGGATTAAGGCAGGAGGCAACATCATCAATTCCACCTGTTTTCAAAAAATATTTTCCAAAGGACTTGAAGGGGTATCCATATAATCCTGAAAAAGCAAAGCAACTACTGGATGAAGCGGGATATAAGGATGTAAATGGAGATGGATACCGTGAAGATAAAAATGGAAAGCCTTTTGAAATAAAAATGGCATTTATGGCAGGAGGCGACGTGGCAGAGCCGCTTGCTCAAAATTATATTCAAAGCTGGAAAAAAATAGGTATAAAAGCTGTTCTTACATCAGGAAGATTATTAGCTTTTCAAAATTTTTACGAAAAAGTAGAAGGAGATTCTAAAGACATAGATGTCTTTTTTGGAGCATGGGGAGTTGGAACGACTCTAGATCCAACTGGTTCAGCAGGAAGAAAATCTCAACTTAATTATTCACGTTTTGTATCAGAAGAGAACGATAGATTAATGGGAGAAATATTAGGTGAAAAGTCATTAACAATTCCAAATTATAAAGCAGAAGCATTTAAAAACTGGCAAAAATATTATATCGGACAGGCAGTGGAAGTTCCGCTAATGTACAGATATAAACTTACTCCAGTAAATAAACGGCTAAAAAATGTATATATTGGCTATGATGCGGCACTAAAGGATGAAGGAATTTATAAGTGGGAACTTACAGCAATTAATCCAATGAGATAAATATTTTGATGTATAAAATTAAAAAAATAGATAAATGTAATTAAATTTATCAAAAACTATTGAAATAATGCTAAAAAAGTGGTAAAGTGGAAATGGTAAATAAAAAAATATTTAGGAGGAAATATGAAAATTAATAAAGCTGAATTGAAAGACAATATTCTTAGAGAACTGAGAAGGCAATACGGTAAAACTCTTGAGGAAGCTCATGAATTTGAGCTATATAATGCAATTTCAAAAGTAGCTTTGGATTACGCAATGGAAAAATGGTACAATACTAAAAAGACTTATGCTAAAAAACAGGTAAAGCAAATGTACTACTTTTCAGCAGAATTCCTAATGGGAAGATTTATGGGAAACAACCTAATCAACTTGCAAATCAATGACGTTATTAGAGAAACATTAAATGAATTGGGCGTAGATATTAATAAAATTGAAGATCGTGAAATGGATGCAGGACTTGGAAATGGAGGACTTGGAAGACTTGCAGCCTGCTTTTTAGATTCACTTGCAACATTATCATTACCGGGGCATGGATATGGGCTTAGATACAAATACGGAATGTTTGAGCAAAAAATTGAAAATGGATTCCAGATGGAATATCCAGATGACTGGACAAAATATGGTGACCCTTGGTCAATTAAAAGAATGGACAGAGTATTTGAAGTAAAATTTGGAGGGCAAATCGAAGTTCATCGTGACGAATTTGGAAAAGAATACTTTAGACGTGTAAATACTGAAACAGTTCACGCTGTAGCCTACGATGTTCCTGTTATCGGTTATGGAAATGATACAGTAAATACATTGAGATTGTGGGAAGCAAGATCTCCTGAAGGATTTGACTTAAAATTATTCAATGATCAGACTTATTTACAAGCTTCTGCAAAAGCAGTTCAAGCTGAAGATATTTCAAGAGTACTGTATCCAAATGATACTGAAAAAGATGGAAAACAATTAAGATTAAAACAGCAGTTTTTCTTTACATCAGCTTCATTACAGGACATTATCAGAAGATACAAATCAGTTTTTGGAAATGATTTTTCAAAATTTGCAGACAAAGTGGCAATTCAGCTAAATGATACTCACCCAGTAGTTGCAATTCCTGAATTGATGAGAATTTTCTTGGATAAGGAAAAATTAGGATGGGATGAAGCTTGGAATATATGTAAAAATGTATTTGCTTACACAAACCATACAATCTTGTCAGAAGCATTGGAAAAATGGGATATTTCATTATTCCAGCCATTATTGCCAAGAGCTTACCAAATTATTGAAGAAATTAACAGAAGATTTATCGCAGAATTGCAGGAAAAATACCCTGGAGACTGGGAAAGAATCAATAAAATGTCAATTATTGGAAATGGACAAGTTAGAATGGCATGGCTTGCAATCGTAGGTTCACACAAAGTAAACGGAGTTGCGGCACTTCATACTGAGATTCTTAAAAATACAGAATTAAAAGAATGGAACGAATTGTATCCTGAAAAATTCCTAAATAAAACAAACGGAATTACTCAAAGAAGATGGCTATTAAAAGCAAATCCTGAATTAGCTGCACTAATTACAGAATTAATTGGAGATAAATGGATTACAGACTTATATGAACTGAAAAAATTGGAGCAATACTTGGATGATGACAATATTTTAAACAGAATTTCTGAAATTAAGCTGCATAATAAGGAAAGATTGGCAAAATACATAAAAGATACTACAGGAGTTGAAGTAAATCCTCATTCTATCTTTGATATCCAAGTTAAGAGACTGCACGAATACAAAAGACAATTATTGAATGTACTTCATATTATGGATTTATACAACAGATTAAAAGAAAATCCTTATTTAGATGTTGAACCAAGAACATTTATCTTTGGAGCAAAATCAGCTGCTGGATATAGACGTGCAAAGGGAATTATCAAATTAATCAATGCTGTTGCTGAAAAAGTAAATAACGATACTGAAATTAATGGGAAAATCAAAGTTGTATTCCTTGAAAACTATAGAGTTTCACTTGCTGAAAAGATATTCCCATCGGCAGATGTATCAGAACAAATTTCTACAGCAAGTAAAGAAGCATCTGGAACTGGTAATATGAAATTTATGTTAAACGGTGCATTAACTCTTGGAACAATGGATGGAGCAAATGTGGAAATTGTTGAAGAAGTTGGAAATGAAAATGCTTTCATCTTTGGGCTTTCTGCACAGGAAGTTGAAAATTATCAAGCAAATGGCGGTTATAATCCATTTGATGAATACAATAATGTAGAAGGGCTTAAGAAAGTTGTGGATCAGTTAGGTGACGGAACTTATGATGATAACCATACTGGAATTTTTAGAGAATTACAAAATTCATTGTTATATGGAGTAGATGGTTCAAGACCAGATGTATATTTCCTATTAAAAGATTTTGCATCATACAGGGAAGCACAAGATAGACTTCAAAATCAATTTAAAGATAAAAGGGAATGGACTAGAAAAGCACTTAAAAATATTGCAAATGCAGGAAAATTCAGTTCAGACAGAACTATTGCTGAATATGCCAAAGAAATATGGAATATTGAACCTGTTGAAATTCAAGATTATATAGAAGAATAATCTTAAATTAAAATAAATTAATATTAGACTTATTCAGAAACTACATGTTCAGAATTTAATAAAACAAATATTCTGAAACAATGAATCTTAACCTCTTTTGGAAATAAAAAAACGAGGATAATATAAATCACAATTTTAAAGTAAAATAAAAAAAGGAGTTATTTTTAATCTACATTAAGGATAATTCCTTTTTTATTAACTATTCTTGCTTTTTCTTTCTTATTTTAGTATAATTTAAAAGTAGATTTGTTATGAATTTTTATTTATTTCTAAAGAAATCTAAAGAAAAATTAAAAAAGTTATGGTATAATAAAATAGGTTATTTTTAAATAAAAAATAAAAAGGAAAGATAGATGAATACAAATAAAAATTTAGATTTAGGTAAAATTCGGGAAAAGATTGATAAATTAGATAGCCAGCTGGTGGAGTTGCTGGAGGAAAGGCTGGAAATTGTACAACAAGTAGCACAATTTAAGAAGCAAACTGGGAAAAAGATCTTTGATGAGGAACGTGAGAAGGAAGTAGTTAAAAAAAATCTAAAAAGAGTGAAAAATAAGGAATTGAATCATTATATTGAACTGATTTTAAAGGATATTATGGATTCAAGTAAAGAATATCAAAAATTTAAAATAGGAATTTCAACTAAATATGTAAATGATCTGAACTTAGAAAATAAAAAGTTAGGATATACTGGTGTCCCAGGATCGTATGCCTATGAGGTTCTTATGAATATTTTGAAAAATAATAAAAATTTAGATATAGACAGTATTGAGGAAAATGAGAATATTTTTCATTTTAACTCACACAGGGATTTGGTGGAAGCGGTGCATACACGAAAAATTGATATCGGGATACTGCCGATAGAAAATTCCATTGTGGGGGAAGTTAGAGATAGCATTGACCTGATTAATACAAAAAATATTCATATAATAGGAGAAGTCAGACATAAAATTTCACATAATCTTTTAGGTGTAAAGGGAAGTAAAATTGAAGATATAAAGAATATTTATTCTCATGAACAGGCTTTTATGCAATGTTCACAATTTTTATCAAAGCACGAATGGCATCTTAACCGCATGACAAATACTGCAATTAGCGGAAAATATATTGCAGCAGAAGGTAAAAAGGAAAATGCCTGTATTGCAAATATAAAGACAAAGGAAGTTTATGGACTTGAACTGCTAAAGAAAAATATTAACAATGAAGAAGAAAACTATACAAGATTTTTTATCATTTCAAATGAAAATGTTGTAATTGACGGAAGTGATAAAATAAGCATTGTAACGAGTGCAAATAATGAATCGGGGGCATTAATCGGATTATTGCAGATTTTTTACAAGTATGGGCTAAATATGGTAAATTTAAAATCACGTCCAAGAGTAAATAAACCTTGGGAATATTATTTTTATATTGATTTTGAAGGAAATATGGCTAGTGAAAAGGTAAAGATGGCACTTGAAGAAATGCGGGAAAAATCAAATTATTTACAAATTTTGGGTAATTATAAACTGTATAATTTGGAAATATATTCAAATTAGTAGGATTTTATAAATAAAAAAAGAAAGAACGAGTTAAATGAGATTAGATAAGTTTTTGGCAAATTCGGGAATTGGAACGAGAAAAGAAGTTAAGGAAATTTTGAAAAAGAAAAAAATTAGTGTCAATGGTATTTTTGTAAAGGACGGAAAAATTCATATTGATGAAAAAAAAGATGTTATAAAATACGAAAATGAAGTTATCAGTTATAAGCCGTTTGTCTATATTATGATGAATAAACCTGCTGGAGTTATTTCTGCAACGGAGGATAGCCACCATAAAACGGTTATTGACCTGTTAAATAATAAATACAGGACTTATGATGTTTTTCCTGTTGGAAGGCTGGATATTGATACTGAAGGCTTGATTTTACTTACAAATGATGGAATTTTATCGCATAATTTACTTTCGCCTAAAAAGCATGTAGATAAGAAATATTATGTAAAAATCGCTAAACCGCTTAGTGAAAATGATGTGAAAACATTGGAAAATGGAATAAAGCTTGGAGAAAATTTTGTAACGAAAAAGGCAAAGATTGAAGTAATTTCTAAAGATTCGCATGAAAATGGCAATAATCAAGTTTATATAACAATTTCTGAAGGGAAGTTTCATCAAGTAAAGAGAATGTTTAAAGCTGTTAATAATGAAGTTCTTTATTTGAAGCGAATAACAATGGGAAATCTTTTATTAGATCAAAATTTAAAATTGGGAGAATATAGAGAATTGACAGAAGAAGAGCTGGATAAATTAAAATTTTAAAGTAGATTTATTGGTAATTTATCTAATGAAATGTCTTGAAAGAAATAAAGATAAAAAAATTAAGTTGTAGAATAAATATATTAAATAATAAGGCTATAAAATTAATAGACTTGTTCAATAACTATATAAACTCAGAATTTAATAAAATAAATATCCTGAAGCAAGGGGTCTTGACCCCTTGTATAGATAAAAAATTTAGGTTGTCGAACATATCCAATATTAATAACGCAGGAAGGAAAATGAAAGAATGGAAAAATTTGGATTACTGGGAGAAAAATTAGGACATAGCTATTCAAAGGAAATTCATGAGATTTTTTTTGAGCTGACTGGAAAAAAAGCAAGCTATGACATGATTGAAAGGGAAATTGATGAAATTGAAGAATTGATGAAAAATATAAGAGATGGCAAATTTAATGGAATTAATGTTACAATTCCGTATAAACTGGAAGTTATTAAGTATCTTGATGAAGTGTCAGAAACTGCTAAAAAAATTGGAGCAGTAAATACGATAACTTTTAGAGATGGAAAACTTGTTGGAGATAATTCAGATTATTTTGGTTTCCTTAAAACGTTGGAATTAAATGGAATTGATGTAAATGGTAAAAAAGTGCTTATTTTGGGAACTGGGGGTGCTTCTAAAGCTATTTATAACGGATTAATTGATAGTGGAGCGGAAAGCATTTTTCTTGCAACAATTATAGAAAATGATACTTTTAAAGTGAGAAATCAAGACAGATTAATTCATTATTCATCAATTGCGGGACTTAGAAATATCGAATTAATTGTAAACTGTACACCAGTTGGAATGTATCCTGCAGTTGATAATTGTCCACTTGAGGATAAAAATTTAATTGATGTGAATGCAGTTGTGGATATTGTTTACAATCCTGAAGAAACTGTGCTTATGAAAAAGTATAAAATAAAAGGGACAAAAGTGGCAAACGGGCTTATGATGCTTATTTCACAAGCAATTAAATCTGAAGAAATATGGCATAATGAAGTATACGGAGCAGAAATTATTGAGAAAATCCATAAAAAATTGTCAGAAAAATTATATAAATAAAACAAAATATAGGACTCTTGTCCTTGTAAATACAGAAAAATATATTAGACCTGTTCGATAACCATACAAACTCAGAATTTAATAAAATAAATATCCTGAAGCGAGGGTTTTTGACCCCTTGTATAGATAAAAACTTAGGTTATCAAACATATCTGTATAATAAACAAAAAAGGGTTAAGAAGAAAGGAAGATTTATGCTAAAAAAAATAATGATAGGAATAATCGTTGTTGCTAGTATTGGTTTTGCAAAAACAAATAAAGAGATAATTGATGAAGGGAACACAAGACAGAAAACAATTTTTGATAAATATTTTTCATCAGCTGTGTTAAAAAGCGGACAAGCTGTTGGAAATTCTGCATATTCTGAAATAATGACAACTTTGTATAGCGAAAATCGTTCCTATTTTGACAGGGAATTTGCAAAACTTTCAGGAAACAGAAAATCTAATTTTAGATCAATGTATGCATATTATAGTGATTATGTTGTAGAATATCCAAAATTTTTAAAAAGTGCATTTGGAAGTTTTTTGGAAGATATAGGAGAATTTCAGTCGTATTCCTATACAAATACTTATTTACTGCTGGAAACATTTAATTTAAATATGAATACGTATTTGGAAGCTGAAAAAGATGGCAAAACTATAGATGAAAATATTAATGCCATTTATGATTATTTATACAGCAGCGGTGATAAAATTTCAAAAGAGGAATATAAAAAAATGTCATCAACAAGAATAAAAGAACTCGTAAATGAAGAGTATGACAAACTGGAAAGAGTGCTGGATATGAGAGGAAATGAAGGAAAGGACAAGAAAAAAGCTGCATCTTCGGCAAAATCCAGTTTAAAAAAATTGAGAAAATTATATGGAAATTATGATAAATGGTTTGATGATTATATAGATACTTCATCGCTGTCTTATGAAAATAAAGAAAAATTAAAAAAATTAGTAAAATTTGAAAATATTTCAAATATTAAATTTATAATTCAATCAATTGAAAATAAACAGAAAAAATAATTTTTTTATGGAATTTATTCGATAACGGCATGAATTTTAAATCATATTTTTCATTCAACAAACGAAATATTATTTAATATCAGCAGAAAATTGAAATTTTTATTGTATTATTATAAATAAATTAGGAGAAGAAAGGATTATGCGTTATCCTTGATTAACGTAAATTTATTATGTGGGAGTCAAGATGAACAATAATAATTTAGAAGAAAAGAATCAGGAAATACAAGAAGAATTAAAAAATGAAAAAAATAATGAAACAGAAAATCTGAAAGTTCGGAAGAATATAAGTAAAAATGAGAAATTAAACCATATTGATTTGTCAATTTATAATGAACTTGATGATTTTGCTGCAGAAGTGCTAGATACTGATAATTTTTTAAAGTATATAGAAGCTAGAAGAGAATACTTGTTTGAAGCTGAAGAAGCTGTCAAAAAGTATTTGGGAAAAGAATTTTTAAATGATTCTGAAAATAAGATTAGCACATTTTCAGATTTCTACTATCAATATTTAGTAAAGTATTCAGATAATTATTTTTATAAATTTGCAGCAAAAGGTTATACAGATGGATTTAGGGAATTGCTTGAAAAAAAAGGTATAAATCCTGACAGCTTAAATATAAAATGGGATAATATACGTTTAAAAGAACTAGAATATGATGAATCTCTTGTGGATATACTGTATTCAATTGTAAATTATGAGCTAGAGCATCGTGGATATTCTATTTTTGGAATAAATATGGGATATGAATCAACTTTATACTTTATTGTTTCAGAAAAGGCTTTTTTAAGAATTGATAACGAACCAGAATTATTCACAATTTTTGATATCGGATTTTTAGAAACAATTTATAATGAAATTTATGAAGTTGTGGGTGATCTTGGAACTGAAAATGTTAGAGCTGGAGATTTTTTAGAAAAACGTGGAAATGAATATTACACTTTATTTTCAGATTCAAGTAAAAATGTAGTAATTGAAAATATTGATGAAAATGATGAATCAAAAATAAAGATAATTTTATAAAAACAAATAGGGAGATGAAATGATAAATTTTGAAACTAAAGATATAATGCTGCTTTATAGCCTTGTAAATATGAAATTACGTGATGAATTTTTAGATTTGGATGATTTGGCAAATTATTATGGCATTGATAAAGATAGCTTGTTAAATAGATTTTTAAAAGCTGGATATGAATATTCAGAAAGTGAAAATCAATTTAAGAGAATATAATTTACTATTTAGATAAATAAAATATTATTTTTAAATAAAATTTAGTATAAATTATAAAATTTGAATAAAGTAAAGAAATAAAAAACTTTACTTTATTAGGAAAGTAGATGATTTATGAAAAATATAGTATTAATTGGAATGCCTGGTTGCGGGAAAAGTACGATTGGGTATCGGATGTCTCAAAAAATTAATTATTCCTTTTTTGATGCTGATAAATATTTGGAAGAAAAGGAAAATAGAATTATTTCAGATATTTTTTCAAAGGAAGGCGAAGAATATTTCAGAAAACTTGAAACGAAATATTTAAAAGACCTTTCTAAAAAAGAACAAATCATTATTTCAACTGGTGGAGGAGCTGTTAAAAAAAAGGAAAATATTGATATTTTGAAACAAAATGGGATCATTATATTTCTTAACAGAACAATTGAAGATATTTCAAAGGAAAACCATGAAAATAGGCCTCTTCTACAAAATGTTGAAAATCTTTGGAAATTGTATGACGAAAGAATAAATTTATATAGAAAATATGCGGATATTATAATAAAAAATGATGATGATATGAATGTAATTGTTGAGAGAATAATTACAACTTTAAAAGGAAAACTTTAGATTAAACAATAATGAGGTGTAAAAAATGAAAAAAATAATGATTATAAATGGACCTAATCTAAATTTCTTGGGAATCAGGGAAAAAAATATCTATGGAAATGATGATTATGAAAGTATTTGCAGTTATATAAAGGAAAAATTTTCAGATAAAAAAGTGAGAATAGATATTTTACAGTCAAATTCTGAAGGAAAAATTATAGATTTTCTACAATCAGCATATTTTAGAAGTTTTGATGGAATTGTGATAAATCCAGGAGCTTACACTCATTACAGCTATGCAATTCTTGATGCAATAAAATCAATATCTGTTCCAACGGTAGAAGTTCATTTGAGTAATATTCACGAAAGGGAAGAATTTAGAAAAACTTCAGTTACAGCAGCAGCCTGTATTGCTCAAATTTATGGAAAAGGTAAGGATGGATATGTGGAAGCTATTGAGCTTCTTTTAAAAGAAAAAAATTTTTAATAAAAACGAAAAATAAGGATTTTAAAATGGAAGAAAATAATAAAAGTGTAGAAATATGCAGACTAGCATTAAAAATGTCAATTTCTTCACGAGATGAAGAACGTAAGTTAATGAAGGAATATAAGGAAAAAGGAATAAAAACAGCGGCAGTAAATGTCGGTGGAGCAATGCCCCAGTCACGTTTTAAGTTTATAGAGAGTGCATTAATGGCAGCAAAGCGTAATAATCTTATTCAAGATGTGCATGCTCACGATGGGGCAGTAATTGGAGCAATGCGAGAAGCAATGAGTCAAATTGAGGCGATTATAAACGGGCTTAGTGTTGGTGGTAAAATTGGATTGGCAAGAGAAGGAGAACATCTGGCTGTGGCAATATTTTTAAGTGTTGGAATATTACAGTTTAACGAAGTGATAACTTCTGTTGCTCATCGTTCTGTTTCAATACTTGATAATGAAAAATAACTGTTAATAAATAAAATAAAAAATAAGGAGAAACTTGCGATGGGGAAAAAATTTTTTGATGAAATTGAATTATTTCTATTTGATATGGATGGATTGCTATTTGACACAGAAACTATTTATGTTGAGTATGGACGTGAAGTGGCTAAGAAAATGGGATATACGATAACGAAGGAAATCGTGGAAAAAACGACAGGTGTTGTAAATGATAAGGCAAGAATGCTATTTAAAGAGGCATTAGGAGAGGATTTCCCTTACGACGAAGTAATGGGAACAGTAAGAGCCCATATATTTGAACTGGCTAAAAAAAGTGAAGTGCCATTAAAGCCAGGAGCCTTGGAACTGCTAGAATTTTTAAAGGAAAATAAAAAGCAGATGATTTTAGCAACTTCTTCAGATTTATATATGGCAAAAGCTCTAATTGAAGGAAAAGACTTAGCAAAATATTTTTCTCATTTTGTAACAGCAGAGGACGTAGTTCACGGCAAGCCAGATCCTGAAGTATTTCTGATTGGGGCAAAGAAAGCAGGAGTAGCTCCAGAAAAGACAGCAGTATTTGAAGATTCTTTTAATGGAATAAGAGCGGCACATGCAGCGGGAACATTTCCAATTATGGTACCAGATAAATTAAAACCAACAGAAGAAATTGAAAAATTAGTTTACAAAAAATTTAACAGCTTAATTGAGGCACTCGATTATTTTCAAGGAAAATAATTAATATAAATAAAATATTAAAGAGAGAAGGGAAATTAATGTTTTTCGATATGCATGCAGATGTGTGGACAGATAATTTTTGGGAATATAAAAAGGGGAATAAAGATGTTATAAGAAATAAATATAAGGAAAGATTTTTAAAGGGAGGACTTTCTGGAGGGATTTTTGTAATTTATTTGAATGCAAATGAAGTGGAAAATCCTGAAGAATATTTTTTTGCAGATTTAAGGGCAATGACTGAAGAATTGCATTATGCAAGGGATTTGATAAAAATAATAAAAGAGCCGTCTGATTTTAAAATGATGGAAAAAAGTCTGGATGAAAAAAATAAAAAATTTGGAGTTGTGCTTGGAATTGAAGGACTCCCTGGAATTGGGAATAAACTTGACTATCTTTATTTGCTGTATCAGCTTGGAGTGCGACATATTGGAATGACTTGGAATGAAACGAATGCTTTTGCGACAGGACAAAGTGGAGATAAAAACAGAGGACTTACACCACTTGGAATTGATGCTGTGAAAATTATCAATGAACTTGGAATTTTGCTTGATGTTTCACATGCAAATGATAAAACTTTCTGGAATATTGTAAAACATTCTAAAAAACCATTTTTTGCTTCCCACTCAAATGCCAGAAGCCTTTGTCCAGCAATGAGAAATTTGACTGATGATCAGATTTTGTGTATTGGCGAACATGGAGGAATGGTTGGAATGAACAGTTATCACAATTTTGTAAGTCAAAATGAGAGTGAAAAAAATTTGGAAATGCTTTTGAATCATCTGGAATATGTGGCTAATAAAATTGGACTCGATAAAGTTGGATTTGGACTTGATTTTGCAGAATATTATACGCCAGAAGGGGAAGAAGTTTCCGGGCTTTCAGGATTGCACGATGTTACAGAGCTGAGAAATGTGGAAAAAGCCTTGAAAAATAGAGGATATTCTCTAAATGAAATCGAGATGGTAACTTATAAAAATTTTATCGACTTTTTTGGAAGAGTAAGAAATTTTAAATAAAAAAAGCAGCTTTAAAAAGTTAAAGAAAAGTAAAGAAGGGAACAGAAAAAATGAATAACAAAAGAAAACCATTAATAGGAATCACCACTTCGCTGGAACTAAATCCAAACAGACTAAATGATCATAAAACAATAGTTTCAGTAGATTACAGCAAAGCTGTCATAAATTCTGGAGGAATTCCATTTATTTTGCCAATAACGGAAAATATTGAAGTTATAAAAGAGCAAATACAGCTTTTGGATGGACTTTTACTTTCGGGAGGAGGAGATCCTGATCCTGCTTTGTATGGGGAAGATTGCTTGCAGGAAGTTGGAAGTATTACACCAGAAAGAGATAAATTTGAACTTGTAATCTTGGATGAATTTATGAAAACTGGAAAACCTATTTTGGGAATTTGCCGTGGACTGCAAATTGCAAATGTTTATTTTGGTGGAAGTTTGTATCAAGATGTAAAATACATAGATACAACAATTAACCATATGCAAAAATGGCTTCCAGACTTGCCAACACATGATATAAAAATTGAAGAGGGCAATATTTTATTTGAAATTTTTGGAAAAAAAGCAAGAACAAATTCTTATCATCATCAAATGATAAAAGATTTGGGAAATGGATTAACTTCGATTGCAAAAGCAAACGATGGAATAATAGAGGCTTTTCAAAACAAAAATCACAAATTCTTTTATGCCGTTCAATGGCATCCTGAAATGATGGCAGTCCGTGGCAATGAGAAAATGCAAGAGATTTTTGATAAATTTATTAAAAGTTGTAATAATTAACTTCTATAAAAAAACAAAAGCTGGCTAAATGTCAGCTTTTTCTCTTATAGTTAAAATTTTCTCACTTTTAAAAGTATGTGTTAAAAGTGTGGATTTGTTTCAGGATTTTCAATTTGAACTGTCACATGTTCTATTCCGTATTCATTTTTTAAAAGTTCTACCACATCATTTACAATCTCGTAATCATTTACACCATCATATTCATCAAGTAAAATATGAAATGAGATACTTATATTTTCTTCAGAAATATTCCATAAATGAAATTCATGAATATCCTTTATTTTATCAATTGTCAAAATTTTAGCATGTATTTCGTCAATGTCTAAATCACTAGGAACAGCTTCCATCAAAATAAAAAATGCCTCTTTTGCAATTTTTAATCCGCCAGTAAAAATAACAACGCTTATAATCACACTTATTATTATATCAAAAATAACAAGGTTAGTTAATTTCAAAATAATCGCAGCAATTATAACTCCAACAGAATTTAACGTATCGCCTAAAAAATGCCATAATGCACTCTTTACATTAAGATTTTTTTCTTTTTTTAAACTTTTCATAAGCACAAACATAAGTATTATATTAACCAAAAGTCCGATTACTGCAATTGTGAACATCGTAAAAAAATCAACATGCTCTGGATTGAAAAGCCGTTTTACAGCCTCAATAACTATTCCGACTGAAATTATCATAAGAGCCAGTCCATTTATGAATGCAGAAATTATCTCAATTCTCAAAAATCCATAAGTAAAATTTTTGTTTGGCTTTTTGGCTGAATAAAATACTGCTATAATACTGAACAAAAGTGCAACGACATCCGAAAACATATGAAATGAATCTGAAATAAGTGCAAGTGAACCACTAAATATCCCGCCAAATAATTCAACTAAAGCAAAAAATAGTGTCAGTAAAATTGAAGTTATCAAAGTTTTCTTTGATTGTGCCTGATATTTATAATGCTTTATATGATGGTACTTAAAATCAATTTTTTTATTCATCTTATCTTTCCTTCTTTCCTATAAAAATATTTAATTTATTTTAATTATATAATAGAAGTTTTTTTATTTCAACAACATAATTTTATTTTATAGCAAAACTATTTTGAAATCTTAAAATTATTTTTAATATGGTTGCAGATTGCAATTTTGTATGGTAAACTTTTGTTAGAAATAATAATTAAAATAGATTCAAATCATACTTTTATAACATAAAAATTAAGTAATAAAATTAATATAAAGGAGAAATATAAAATGTCAAATATATTTGAAAAAAAAGTTAGAATAAATGAATTGACAAACTTAAGAAAAGAACTTATGCAACAGGGAAATGTTGTGGAAGAGGTTAAAGTATTAAAAGAATTAGCAGAACTTACAGAAGATGTTTTTGGTGAGGAAAGCGATGAAAATATTAAAATTTTGAATGAAGTTGGGGGAACTCTTAAATATGTTGGGGAGTTTGACACGGCGAAAGATGCTTTATTAAAGGCACAAGGCTTTATTGAGAAAAAGTATGGCAAAGATAGTATTCCGTATGCGACTTGCAGTCTAAACTTGGCAGAAGTTTACAGATTTATGAAAAAATACGATAAAACAGAAGATATTTATCTTAATACGATGAAAATTTATGAAGCTAATAATCTTCAAAATGATTATGTCTATGCAAGCGTATGTAACAATTTAGCTTTATTTTATCAAGAACTTGGGCGATTTGAAGAAGCGATTGATCTGCAGGAAAAAAGTCTGAAAGTACTGGAAAAAGTTGGAGAAAATCCCATTCAGTATGCAATTACGCTAAGTAATCTAGTACAGCCTTATTTAAAAGTAAAAAATATCGAAAAAGCTGAAGAATATTTACAAAAATCATTAAAATTAATTGAAAAGGAAGTTGGGAAATCTCACAATTTATATGCGGCAGTTTTGAATAATATGGCAACTTTTTATTTTGAAGAGAATGAATACGAAAAGGCATTGAAATTATTCGAGGAAAGTGCAGAAATCTGTGAAAAAACATTTGGAAAGGAAAGTAATAATTATAAAAATATTTTGGAAAATATTCAAATTGTAAAAGAAAAAATGGTTTAGATTTTTTTAGAAGGAGAAAAAATGGATTCAAATAAAATAAAAGGACTGGAACTTTCAAGGAAATATTTTGAAGAAATTTATCTGCCAGTTATAAAAAGTGAGTTTTCAGAAGTTTTTGAAAAAATGGCGGCTGGACTTGCGGGAGAAGGTTCAGAATGTTTTGGATTTGATGATGAGATTTCGCAGGATCATGATTTTGGACCGTCTTGCTGTATTTGGCTAACTTCGGAGGATTATGGGAAATATGGGCTGAATTTGCAAAAAAGGCTTAATGAACTACCTAAGGAATTCTTGGGATTTAGGGCATTGAATGTGAGTGAATTTGGAGATGGACGACGTGGAGTTCTGAATATGGATGATTGGTTTTTTAAGTTTTTGGGGGATATGAAAGCACCTGAAAATTTGTATGATTGGAGATTGATTCCAGAAGAATTGCTTTCCACGGCGGTTAATGGGGAAGTTTTTTTAGATAATTTGGGAAAATTTACAAAAATTAGAAGTGACTTGGAAAAATATTTTCCAGAAGATATACGGCTTAATAAAATAGCCACAAGATGTATGAAAATGGCACAATCTGGGCAATATAACTATTTGCGGTGTATGAGGAGAAATGAGATTGTGTCGGCAAGACTGGCAGAAACTGAATTTATAAATGAGACAATTCATATAATTTTTTTATTAAATAAAAAGTATAAGCTGTTTTATAAATGGATGCCAAAAGCCTTGAAAAATTTAAAAATTTTAGGAGAAAAAACGTATTTTCTAATTGAGGAATTAGTAAAATTGCCAGTTGGTGCAGTAAATCGAAAATTTCAAATTATTGAAGAAATAAGTGCTAATGTGATTTTAGAATTGAAATATCAAAATATTGTTCCACGACAATTAACAAGTGATTTTTTACAGGATTACGGACCTTTTGTGCAAAATAAAATAGAAGACGAAAAGTTAAGAAACTGGAATCCTGCGATGGATTAATGTAAAAAATATTAGATATATTCAATAACTATACTTAGGATTTAATAAATAAAATATCCTGAAGCAAGGGGGTCTTGACCCCTTGTAAAGACAAAAAAACTTAGTTTATCGAACATATATCTATTATATTTTATAAAATAATTATGGATTTAAAAATAGGAGAATCAAAAATGGAAATAGAAGTTAGTAAAAAAGAAAGTTTTATTAGACAAATTTTAAAAAGAGAATGGGAATTTTTTCAAAATGTGCATCATACAGAAGGAAGAGCAGAATGTCAAGATAATCCACAGGAATTTGAAATTATGAGAAGAAGCCAATGGGAAACACTGCCTGATGAAATCTTGGAAAGTTATCTGGAAGACTTGATTTTAGCAAAACATCGTGGCGAAAACATCGTTCAGGATAAATATGCCAGAATGATGAAATATAGTGCTCCAAAAGAATATGAAGTAATCAAAAACTATTTACCTGAAATTTCACAAGAAAAAAAAGAATTAATTCAAAAAATAGTAAAAATTTATTTACATTGGGAAGAAGAAATAATAGAAAAATATCCAAAACTTACCGCAAAAGGTCGTCCTTTACACTCAAAATATGATACTCCAAATTATACTTCAATTGAAACTTATTTAAAGGGAGAATTATCTTCATATTCAATAAAAACTTTAAAATTGTATTACGAATATATCCAAAACTGCGTTTCAAATAATATAAATTTAGCAGAAAATAATTTGGAAAATATTGTGCTGGAAAAAGGATACAAAACAATTGAAGAAGCGGAAGAAAGTTTGTAAAAAATAGTTTAAATTTTTTTTGAATAATAAATTTTTCTTATCTAACAAGGGGTAAAAATCCCCTTGTTATTAAAATGAAATATTGTTTTTTTATTAAATTAATATTATAGATTTATTCGATAACTATACAAACTCAGAATTTATCAAAATAAATATCCTAAAACAAAGCGTCTTGACCCCTTGTGGAGATAAAAAACTTAGTTTATCAAACACATATTTTATAAACCGTGTTCTTCCAATATCAATATAGTATTATATTCTACTTCCACTTCTCGCGAACCTCTATCCATTGCCATTTTATATATTTTTCACCTTCTATTATTTTTCCTTTTTTTCCTTAAGTGCCATTAACCCCTCATTTTTTCTAATTCTGATTACTTGTATTTAATACTTTTTAAAATTTTATTTTTTATTTAAATATTTTTACACAACTTTTTATAATCATTATTTATCCAGTTTCTATAATTTATCCAAATTGCATCATAAAGCGGTTCGCCTATCAATTTTTGAATATATAATTTCCCTTCTGGAAAATATTTTTTATTATGGACTTGTATAGTAGTAACAACCTGATAAATATCATCGTGCGGAATAGTTTTATAGTCTTTCGTTGATAGCAAAGGAAGCAAATAGCACTCATTATCAAAATCATACACCCAATCATCCACTAATCTGACATTATAACCACAATGTATCATTCTATCAAACAAAACTTCAGCCATCGTAAAGGCAAAATCTCCCTCGTGTCCTCTATCCATTTCCTTCAAATTACCAAAATTTTCTTCCAGTTTTTTCCAAGAAGGTTTTTCAACATATTTTAGCTTAATTTTAGGCAAAAATTCAAATTCCGTTATTTTTAACCACTCACTTTTCTCAAATTTATTGTCAAGTACGAAAAATATTTGACTTTTACTATATTCATAATCCTTCCAGTTTTTTAGAATTTCTCTATAATAAAGTTCAGTATTTCCTTCTGGATTTAATTCATTACCGTATAAACGATTATCATCTATACGGCAATCTACATAAAAATCACCTTTATCAAATTCTTCAAGATAGCTTCCGTAATTATTATATGGATATTTTAAAAGAGAAATGTCAACTTTAGAATTTTTTAATGAAATTTTTTCTTTAATAAGTGAAAATATATTTGATAAAAAATTTTCTTCCCTTTCTTTTCCTTGATATTTTTCTTCATCATAGTTATATATTGTTTTTACATTTCCAGAAACAATGATTTTCTTCTTTCCATTAATTTCTATTCTTCTCAAATCTGTTTTATCGGGATTTACTAATTTTAAATAATTAAGTCTATCATAATTGAACCAGTTTTCAAAAGCCTGTACCAAGGAATCTTTATAATTAAGGTTCATTTGAGATCCATTCCAATTTTTCATTCCTTCAGGAAAATATTTTTCGTGAAAAAGATGAATATTAATGCTCACTGACATTTTTTTATCAGTAGTTCCACCCCCGACAAATAAAGGCAATAAGTAATATCCAGTTTCAATCTCATGAATATACTGATATTCTCCTATTTCCTTCAATTCCACTTTTATTCCTTTTTCCGTCAGAAATTCAGAAAATACTTCTGCAATCTTCATTTTTTCTGGACTTTCATAATAATAATCCAAAAGCTGCTGTGTATCGTATTCTAATACACTAGGCAATTTGTTTTCAAACTCGCTTAAATTCTTATTCACAAAAAATTCCTCCTAGTTTTTGTCAAATTATTTCAAAGCCATTTCAGTACAAATTAACCAAATTTCAATTATTTTATTGCATGCTTTCTTCTGCAATCTCCATCTGCACTGAAATATCCTCTTCTTCATAATTAAAGACTCTTTCAATTCTGTCTTTCAAAATTTTCAAATATTTTTCCTTGTATTCTTCATTTCGTTGCATTTTATTAATTTCACATTCCCAAATCGTAATCACACTAATATCCATCTCAAAAAGCTTCTCACGAACCTTAATATCCCTCTCTACATTTCTCCTAAACTTCTTTTCCCAATATTCAGCATGTGTCTTAGGAAAAGTTGCAATTTTACAATTTTCATGCCTATGCCAAAAACATCCGTTCACAAATATTGCAGTATTGTATTTCAATATAAAAATGTCAGGCGTTCCTGGAAGCCGTGAATAATTCACTCTATATCTATACCCCATTTTATAAAGCAATTTACGAATATAAATTTCAGGTTTAGTGTTTTTAGATTTTATTCTTGCCATGTTCTGGCTTCTTGTGAGAGGTTTTTTCTTTTTCATTTTTCCACATCCTTATGGACATTTATCCGGGATTCAACTATACATGCTCTTCCTATTAGTGCTGTAAGTGCTAATATCGCTGTTCCCAGTATTACTTGCACAAAAAACTTAACATTATAATGCAAAATATCAATAAAAATAGTAATTTCTATTTTTTTATAAATTTCATAAAATCACCTTTTACTTATTTTTTAATTGCATCTAAAAACTCATCAAAACTATCAGAAATTGCACAAAAAAAGAATAATTCATAAATATTAATATACACTTCTCCAGTTCTTCTTTCAATGAATAACATAAATTCTTCATCTTCTGCAATTGGAATCAGATCTTCTTTTTTAAACTCTTCAATTTCTGTTTCTCCAAATAACATTTTATACATTTGAAACCAATGTTTCTGCTCATTTTTTACTTCTTCATCTTCAAAAAACAATTTATTTGGAATGTCTATTTCCATTTCATCAATATTGTATTTTTCATTTAACAGTTCACCAACTACTTCCTTTTTCATCCCTGTAAACATTGGCAAATATGAAAAACAGTAATCCTTTATTTCGTCAATTGTTTTTTTAGAAATTTTATATTTTGCACGATTTTTTATAGCTAAAGCATCAAATTTTTCAACTTCATCTTTATATTTTTTAATATTTATTTTATCCAAAAATTCCGAATTAAAATATTCTCTTTCCTCATTTTTTCTTTTCCAAGAATTTTCATAATCAATTATATTATTTTCCATTAAACTCTCAATTCTTCCCTATCCTCAACAATCTCATCCTTATATCTATCCAAAATCGGATTAATCTCATTATTAATAAAATCCTCTGTTTGTTGTCCAGCAAATCCAGTATAATTAGCAGAAACCAAGATTCCTTCCATATCTTCTGCTTTAAGTCCCAATCTGCCGTCTTTTATGATTCTGTCAATTAATCTGTTAGGATTTCCATTCAATTTAATTTCCTTTGTTTCTTCCATCGAAAGTTCTCTTATGATTTCATGAACTTCCTGTCTATCCATTCCTTTTTTAACTGATTCCATAATGATATTTTCAGTTGCCATAAATGGTAATTCCTTTTGAATATTTGCTTCAATTACTTTTGGATAAACGACAACTCCGTCCATAATGTTAAGCCAAATAATTAAGATTGCATCAACTGCCAAGAATGCTTGTGGAATTGAAAGTCTTTTACTTGCAGAATCGTCCAATGTTCTTTCAAACCATTGTGTTGAAAAAACTAATGCTCCTGTTTGTGAGCTTGAAATTACATATTTTGCAAGTGATGAAATTCTTTCACTTCTCATTGGATTTCTCTTGTATGCCATCGCACTTGACCCAATTTGATTTTTTTCAAACGGTTCTTCTAATTCCTTCAAATGCTGCAATAGTCTAAAATCATTTGTAAATTTGTGAGAAGATTGAGCAATATTTGACAATAAATTCAAGATTTGCGCATCCACTTTTCTATCATAAGTTTGTCCTGAAACACCTTGTTTTTTACGAAATCCAGCTTTTTCAGTAACCAATTCATCCAACTGTTTTACTTTTTCAAAATCTCCTTCAAACAATTCTTTAAAACTAGCCTGAGTCCCTGTAGTCCCTTTAACTCCTCTAAATCTCAAGTTTTCAAGTCTAAATTCCAGCTCCTCAAAATCAAGAAGTAACGAATGAAGCCACAAAGTCGCTCTTTTCCCAACAGTAGTAAGCTGTGCCGCTTGGAAATGAGTAAATCCTAAAGTTGGCAAATCTTTGTACTGCAATGCAAAATCTCTCATTTTTTCAATCAAAGTAAGCATTCTTCTTTTAATAACTAAAAGCCCTTCCTTAATTTGAATCAAATCAGTATTATCCCCAACATACGCACTTGTTGCTCCCAAGTGAATGATTTTTCTCGCATTTTTCGCCTGTTCTCCATAAGTATGAACATGAGCCATCACATCGTGTCTCAATTTTTTCTCAAATTCTGCCGCAACTTCAAAATCCACATCATCCTTAAATTTTTTAAGTTCCTCAATCTGCTCATCCGTAATAAAATCAAGCCCAAGCTCTTTCTCAGCCTCCGCCAAATTAATCCATAGCTTTCTCCAAGTTCTAAACTTAAACTCAGGTGAAAAAATGTGCAACATTTCCTTACTTGAATATCTCTCCGCCAACGGATTTGAATATATACTCATATTTTCCATTTTCTCAATTCCTCCTAATTATTTTTATTTGTTTTTCTCTATAGTTAATACAACTTACCTTCATTAAAAAAAATTTATTACTTATTAGTTACTAATGGTATAAGTTCTTTTCAAGATTTTTTAAAGATTCTTCAATAGGCATTGTGGAATTTGTATCTGCATCCAAAATAGAAATCGCCCCATCCTTAAAAGAAATTTTCTTCACTTCATCTTTATTCACACTAAGACTAAAATCAAATGGTTTGTATTTAATTCCTTCATCACTTTCATAAAATCCAATTACAAATATCTCTTGATCACTATAAACAAAATTTTCCAACATTTTTTTAAAAATCACTTTACTTACAATAATTTTAGGATTTTTGCCATTTACTTGAAAGTCTTTTTCTGTATAAACTTTTTTATTATTTCCAGTTGCCTTAAAATTTTCATATTCCAATTCTATTTTATTTTTATCAGTTTTTGAAACTCTGGTTCCAACTAATTTCAATGTAATCGTATTAAAAGATAAATTTTGTGCAACACTTTCATTCACAGTTTTATCAATTTTAGACTTTTTATCATTTTGTGCTGAAACTGAAAACGAAACAATCCCAATACCTAGCATCAACATTATCAGTATTTTTTTCATTGCCTATTCCCTTCTTATTCAAAATACAGTATTTTTTCTTTTACATCTTTAAATACTACATTTGTTATTTCACAACTTCCCCATTCCAATCTTTTATTCCACCAAAATCAATCACATTTGTATAACCTTTTTCAATCAATTTTAATGCTGCTTCCCTACTTCGTCTTCCACTTCTGCAATAAACTAGAATTAAATCGTCTTTATTTTTCAATTTTATTTCTGCTTCATTTTCAATAGTTTCCAGTGGAACAGAAATCGCATTTGGAATATGCCCTTCATTATATTCTTCCAAAGTTCTAACATCTACAACTATAACTTTTTGAGTTTCCATCATCTTTTTTGCTTCATCTGAAGTTATCTTTTTATATTCTGCTTTTTTTCCATTTTTTGATTCTTTTGACATTGTTAAACTCTGTTTTTCATTTCCTGTTTTACTACAAGAAAATTCAAATACAGAAAATAATCCAATCATTGTCAGCAACATTATTTTTCTTATCTTCATTTTATCTCTCCATTTCATTATCCAAATTTTTTATTTCATAATTTTTTCTCAAATTCAATATCTTGTTTTTCTTTTATAAAATTCTTATTTCTATCCAAAAGTCTTTCCCTAAATTCCAAAACTTTATCTTCATAATTTTCTATATTAGCAAGATACAGAAATAATTTCAGATTATCTGTATCCAATTTAAAAAAACTTCCTTTTTTTCAAGTAAAGATTTGTTTACTTTATTATAAAAAGTTAAATATGATTTATCTTCACTGTATTTAATAATATTTCTTTTTGGAATAAAAAATTTATATTTCTCTTTTTTTTCATTATTATCAAATTCATAAAAATCTTTTTCTGAAATAAATTCTTCTAGTCTTATTTTAAGTTCTTCTTCTATTCCCGAGTAATGATTATAAATTTTCAGTTGTCGTTCTAAAGATGAAAAATCAATAGTTGAAGCATTAGAACTGTTAAGAATATTTATAAAAATTAAAATTAATAAAATTTTTTTTCATAATTCGATATTCCTTATCAAATTTCTGTTCTACTTCACAAACTCTCCCAAATCATATCTATAAATATTCTGACTTCTTTCAGGCCCTACTGAAATCATTGAGATTTTACATTTCAATTTATTTTCAATATATTCAACATATTTTTTACAGTTTTCAGGCAAGTCTTCGTAATTTTTTATTTGAGTAATATCTTCTTTCCAGCCATCTAGTTCATCGTAAATTATTTTCAAATCTTTAGATTTTCTCAAGTTTCCAGGATAAGAATGGCATACTTTTCCATCAATTTCGTAACCTACTGCCACTTTTATTTTTTCAAATCCAGTCAATACATCCAGTTTTGTCAATACAATATCTGTTAATCCGTCAATTAAGACTGCATATCTTCCAATTACCAAGTCAAGCCATCCACATCTTCTAGGACGCCCAGTTGTCGCACCAAATTCGTGTCCAACTTTTCTCAAAGTTTCTCCATCTTCATTTTCCAATTCTGTAGGGAAAGGGCCTTCTCCTACTCTTGTTGTGTAGGCTTTCATAACTCCAAGCACTCTTGAAATTTTTGTTGGTGCAACTCCAGTTCCTACCGTTACTCCACCAGATGTTGGCGATGATGAAGTTACATAAGGATAAGTTCCATAATCAATATCAAGCATTAACGCTTGTGCCCCTTCAAAAAGTACAACTTTTCCTTCTTCAATACCTTCATTAATTTCCACAACTGCATCAATAATTCTAAATTTAATTTTTTCAGCAAGTTTCATAAATTTATCATAAAGTTCTTCCAAATTGAAAGTTCCTTTACCATATCTAACTAACATATCATTTTTTTCATTTACATTCCAAGTAAGTTTATCTCTAAATCTTTCTGGCTCCAATAAATCTCCGATTCTAATTCCATTTCTAGCAATTTTGTCGATGTAGCAAGGTCCAATCCCTCTCTGAGTCGTACCAATTTTGTTTTTACCCATTGCTTCTTCTTTCGCCTTATCAATTTCAATATGATAAGGCATAATTACATGAGCTCTTTCATCAATAAATAAATTATCTAATTTTTTCCCTCTTTTTTCCAATTCATCTATTTCTTGCAGCAAAACTTCAATATCCACTACAACTCCAGCTCCAATTATACATTTTCCAGCTGAATTTATTATTCCTGATGGCAACAAATGTAAAATGAATTTTTCGTCGTTTACAACAACTGTATGTCCAGCGTTGTTTCCACCTTGAAACCTAACTACATAATCTGCTTTTGGAGATAAAACATCAATTATTTTACCTTTTCCTTCATCTCCCCATTGTGTTCCCACAATTACAAAAGTATTATTTTCCATAATTCATTCCTCCCAAATTTTTAGAATTCTCTTACTTATTTTATTGAAATGTAAAAAATTAAAAAAATTTATATGTTTCATCTAAATTAAAATTTTTATCTTTTTACTATTTATTTTACTATATTTATTAGTTTTTTTCAATATTGTCTTTGCTTTATTTCTAAAATAAGAAACTTTTTCTACCAAACTATTTTATCAACTAATGCAAGAATACTTAAAACTTTAATAATTTCCAAAATAAAATAGGCTGATATCGCCTATTTTTGTATTTTATTTTTTTAATTTATTATTTAACAGTTTTATTTTCAATCATTTTTTCAACTAAATTTCTAGCATGATCTCCAATTCTCGTAAAATGTGATACAACATCTATATAGTAAAGTCCAGCTTTTACATCGCATTCCTGCTTGCTCACACGTTTTATATGAGCTTTTCTTACTTCTTTTTCTTTTGCATAAAGTTTATTGTGCAAGTCAACTACTGTAAAGGCTTTTTCTGTATCATTGTTTTTAAGTGCTTCCTCAGCTGTTTCTATGATTTCTTTTGAAATTAAAAATAATTTTTGTACTTCTGCATGAGCTACTTTAGTAAATACCAACTTTTTCTTAATTTCATATCTAACATCTCTTACGATTCCAATTGCGTGATCTCCAATACGTTCCACATCACGGCACATATCCAAATACATGCTGATTTCTTCCCCATCTTTTTCAGTTATGTGTTCCTGTGACAACGTTGTCAAATATTTTGTAATTTCCTGATCAATATTATTTATTGATTCTTCTGTTTTTTCAACTTTTTCGGCAACTTTTTCATTATGTTCATGGAAAAAATCGATTGATCTGCTAAGATTTTTTACTGCAATTGAAATCATTGATAACATTTCCTGTTTTACTTGCCCCAATGCAATTGATGGTGTATGAACTAGGGCTGCATCCAAAAATCGTGGCTGATGTTCTACAACATCTTCATCTTTTTCTTTAATCAATTTTACAACAATGTATTCTAGAACACCAATAAATGGAAATAACAGAATTGTTGTTATGATATTAAATGAACCATGCGCAAATGCTATTGTAACCTTCGGATTCAAATGAAGAATTTTTGACATTGTTTCTACAAAAATTGAAAATGGCGATAACATAATCATAAAAAATATTGTTCCAATGACATTAAACATTGTATGTGACAATGCAAGCCTTTTTGCTGAAGTATTAGCACCAATTACTGCGATTATAGCTGTTATTGTTGTTCCAATATTATCTCCAAAAAGTACAGGCAGTGCAGCTTTCAACGTTATAAGATGCTCCTGATAGACATTCTGCAAAATACTAATTGTAGCACTTGAAGCCTGAACAAGCATTGTAATCATTGTTCCGATAAATACTCCCAAAATTGGACTATGGCTAAGTCTTACTGTCAGTTCTGTAAATGCTGGCAAATGTTTAAGTGGTTCCATTGCTTTAGACATCAACGTTAATGCAAAAAATATTCCTCCAAAACCAAATAAAATTCTACCTAAATTATTTATAAAATTATTTTTTACAAAAAACAGACATGCCGCTCCTAGAAATAATATCGGTAATGCATATTCAGTAATATTAAATCCAATAATAAATGTTGTGATTGTTGTACCGATATTGGCACCCATAATAATTCCGATAGCTTGTCGTAAAGTTAAAAGTCCTGCTCCAACTAATCCAATTGTAATAACTGATGTACCTGAACTTGACTGTATTAACGCTGTTACAAGTATTCCAACTAGAACTCCTAAAAATGGTGAAGTCGTATATTTATCCAAAATATATCTAAGTCTGTCTCCAGCCGCCATTTGCAGCCCGTCTCCCATATATTTTATACAGAATAGAAATAATCCTAATCCACCTAAAAATCCAAATGCCATTTGCTGATAGTTAATCGCATTCATCAAATCAATCCTCTCTTCATTTTTAATTTTTTATTTTAGCTTTAAAAATTCTATCACGTTGTATTTATACCATATTTTTTTTCAATTTGCTACTTTTTTTTACTAGAATTTCAAATAAAAAATAATATGTAATTCAAAATTTACAATACCTATCTTATTTGATACTATTTCCCATTTAAACAACATATTAGCTATAAATTTTTTGCAAGGATATCAAGACCCTTTGTTAGCAAATAATATAGAATATAATTTCTATTTTTTTAAAATGGGGTTTAGTATTATTAGTCCAGCTGCACTAGATAATTTCATTTTTTCTTATTTTTTTTAACAACTGTTCTTTATGTTTTTAGAATATATATCAAATAAAAATACATAAGTATTAAATATTTTAAAAGATTGAAAATAGATTTATTTTTCTAATAAATTTTAAATGAATTTAGTATTGATTCATAAAACTAATATAATTTTGTTCCACATTCTGGACAAAATTTACTTCCATTTGTCTTTGTTCCACATTCTGGACAGAATTTTGGAACAGTTGTATTTCCTGAAGATTGATTATTTTGTGATGCCTGATTATTATTATTTGGGGCTTGGTTTTGCTGATTCATCTGATTTGCCATCTGCTGTCCCATCATCATTCCCATTTGCATACCTGCAACGTTTCCAGCCATATTTCCTGCACCTGTTCCATTTTCCATAGAGTCAGCCATTGCCATTTGAGTATACTTGTTTACATCCCCAACCATACTTTGTCCTGCTGCCTTTTCCTGCATACGTTTTATTTCTTCTGGATAATTGAAGCTGGAAATAGTGAAACTTGGAATGCAAAGTCCGATTTTTCTCATTTCAAAATCCATATCTTCTTTAATCCCATTTCCAATTTCATAAGAATTAACCTGAAGGTTAAACATATCTTTTCCTTCTCTAGCTATCCATTTCATAAGAAGCTGATCCAGCATTGAAATTACTCTTTCTTTTACATCATCAATATTATACTGCTGCTTAATTCCAGCAATTTTATCAATAAATACATTATAGTTGTCAACTTTACAAGCCATTACGCCAAAAGCTCTTATTGGCATTCCTCCTGGAAGTCCTGGTGCTGGAATATTAATAGCATTTTTAGTTCCCCATTTTACAGTAACTTCCTTTGTATTGATAAAAAGCACTTCAGCTCTCATTCCTGAATTAAATCCAAACTTAAATCCTTTTAATGTCGACAAAAAAGGAACTATTTGTGAAACGACATCATAACTTCCTTCATCTTCAAAAACACCTTCTATTTTTCCATTAGAAAGAAAAATTGCATCTTGCCCAGGTCTTATAATTAATTTTGAGCCTTTTTTTATTTCTTTATTTGACCATTTCCAAAAAAGAGTCTCATCATCATACTGCTCCCATTCTATAACATTGGCAAGCTGATTTCCAAATAATCCCATTACAGATTTCTCCTTTCAATTTTTATTTTTTATATTCCCATTTCCTTTTTCAATCTTTCAAGTTCGTCATCAACCGCAGATGAATTTTCCTTGGATTCTGCATCATCATATTTCTTCATAAGATCACCAACTTCATCCCTTTTTGGAGAATTAAGTTCTATACTTGCATTTGCTTCGTCCAACATTCTATTAGCCTTTTCTTCAACAGAATTAAATGCATCCATTTTCCCGCTTATACCAGTAGAAGATGATAATTTACTAATTTTTTGAGCAGATTTTGCCATTTTTATTTTTGTCTTTATTTCATTTCTTCTAGCATTAAGTTTTTGTATATCCACTGTAAGTTTATCATGCATTTCTCTCATTTTTAAAGAGTTTTCAACCGCAACCATTTTTTCCTTTTCAAGCGATTCTAATTTTATTTTAATAGATTCCTTTTTTTCCAAAAACATTCTTGCATCAGCTTCATTTCCAGCTTGAAGGGCTTTTTTCGCATAACTTTCCATTTTTTTAATTTCATCTTCACATTCCAAAACTTTTCTTTTTGCTGCGCTTTCCTGTGCCATTACAGCAACTGTTTCAGCCTTTACACTCCCAAGATCCTTTTCCATATCCCTTAAATACTGATCTATCATTTTTTCAGGATCTTCCATTTTATCCAGCACCGCATTAATATTTGATGCCATTATTGTTTTAAATCTTTCTAAAATACCAGCCATTTTTTATTCCTCCAATATATTTTTTTATTTATTCATATAGTAAAATAACAATCCCAATGCTATTACAGCCAATATAACTGCAATAGCTATTTTTACAGCCGATTTTGGATATTCTCCGACTATTTTCCCATTTTCCCCATTTATAACAATTTGATAAGATTTCCCATTAAACGAATAAGACATTGAATATACAGGTAATAGTAAAAGCCTGTAATATTCATCGCTCCAATAGACAGAATATCTTATATCTCGTACTCTGTCATATCTTCTTAGCACATCTGAAGAAATTGTATTATAAATTTCATTTTCCATTTTTACTTTAGCTTCTTCGTAGCCTTGCCTCATGGAAATTTTAAAAATTTCAGAATTGTACCCTGACAAATATCTTGAATCAAAATTTATCGTATTTTCCACATTAAATCCTCCAAGACTTTTTAAAAGCCTGTCATTTAGCGTTCTGGAAGCTCTCATTATGACATTTCTGAATTTATTTTCAACTTCTCCACTTACATAATACCAGTCTGTAACTATCCTTGTCTTCGTCTTTCCATCCTCTTCGTAAGTTTCCGTTCTATCAATCCCTCCCTGAGCGGTATATTCACTATCTGCATTATTGTCAAAAGACCAGTATGGAAGATATATTCCAGTTATTTTTCCGCTTTGATACAAATTTTTTAAAACATTCGGAGCAAACCATCTTCTTTTTATCCAATTTGAAAAAAGATTCCCTATCTCTCTTTTATCCACAATAAAAGGTCTTATTCCATCAGGCTCTAATACAGATACCGCCTTTTCGCTCAACACGATATTTGTATCGCAATAAGGGCATTTTTTTGAAGTTTCAAGTGGTTCCATCTCGACCATAGCTCCGCAGGAACTACATTGAACAATAGTTTTTTCTTCAGATATTTTACTTTTTATCCTTTTTTCATAATCATCTATATCGTGTCTTTTATGTGTAAAAACTTTTGGCAATTCTTCTTCTGTTTCACAATTCTCACATTTCAGATTCCCAGATTTCGGATCAAACCGCATCATTCCACCACAATTTTTACATCTAAAATCATCACTTTTCATTAAAATACTCCTTGACAAAAGGTTTTTAACCTCAAGTTAAATAAAATTTAATAAATAAACATAGAATCTCCAAAGCTCTGAACCTCCCATGACTAAAGTCGCAGGGTTCTAAAATCTTTAAAAATATTCAAAAATTTTCTAAGAAGTTTGATAGCTTTACACTACCCTTATTCTTTTAGGCGTGTTCAGCTCACCTCTATTGTATAGGACGCTTAAGTCCACAACTTTACTTTTTCTTAATATATTTAATGCTCCATTACAATCTGCATTTAATTGATAGTCTTTACTTGTTTGATACAGTCCTCTTTTTATTCTTCTTCCACTGAATATATATTCTTGTAGATTTTCTTTATCATATATTGGAATTTTATCTCCATCAAAGAAACTTGCTTTTGAGGTATAACTTTCTTCTTGCAGTTTAAATTTTATTCCATATAGTTTACATAGATATATTAATTTATCTCTTAATTTTCCATATGGTATATTTACAAAGTTTTGATTATTTATACTTCCAATATTTGATTTTCTTTGAAAATCTTCATTATATCCTAAAACTAGTTTTCCTATATCATTATTAAGACAATAATTTAATATTATTCTTGCTGCTTTTGAAAGATAATCTTCTATACGATTGTTTCTCTTTCTAGTTATTCTCTTTTGCCTTAATGTTATATGCTCTATCTTTTGTTTATCTTTAATGCTTTGCAATGTTGCATTTGTCTTATTATAGTATTGATTAATTGATTTTAATTTTCTACCATCTATTATGAATGAAGCTCCAGTATTTGTAACACAAGTACAAAGATTATCTATACCTAAATCTATTCCTAGTGCATTGTTTTCATTTAATTCCCTTTGAACTTCTTCTACTTCATAAATGTATTGAATTTCAAAGTACCTAGAATGTTGTTTTGGTATTATTCTAATCTCTTTTATCTTCTTGCCTTTCAATACTGGTGGTAGTTTTATTGCGATTTCCTTATGTGTCTTTCTAAATGAATTTGAATAAGGAACTATCAGTATATCATCTTTTAATCTTACAAAACCTATAACAAGAGTAGTAAAACCATCTTTAGCAAAATATTTAGGTAATTTTATTTTACCATTATATTTACCATTCTTAGCAAGTTTTAAAAGTCCAAAAAATGATTTGAAACTTCCGTCTACTTCTTTTAGAATTTGTTGAGCCATATTAGAATTTAACTTCTTATAGTTCTCACTATTTTTAAGCATTTTATAGTTTTCGTTATAACTTAAATACTTTTTCTTATTAAAATAGTATTGTCTAATATTATATATAGCTTCATTAGTTAAGTTCTTGGCTATATGAGATAAATATTTTAAATTCCTAAACTCCTTTTTACTAAGATGTTTTACTTGTTGTTTTAAAGTTAAATACATAGATATCACCTCCTTTTCATCAGAGATATTATACCATGTATTCTACATTTTATCTGTAAAAAAAGTAATATCTTTTATTTATTTTTAAATATTTTTAAAGTTTTTAAAACCCCACAACAGTGGGAAGCGTCGTTCACATAAGTTCGCTACTACTTATGCAGTTCTCTTGGCATATACACTCCTTAATAAATTAAGGAGATTAGCCTTGAACTTCTTGTTATCTCTAACAAGCACAGACTATATCTTATCCATAGTGTATCTCAATACCTTAGGCGAAACCACTTCCAATACCTATCGCTTGTATTGTACTCCCCTCACGAGGGATAGTCGTTGAACTTTCCTTTTCAGGCTTAGCTGCTGATTGTCTATTATCATAATGTTTAGGATTTAACCTTGCATCATCTAGTATATTTTTTCTGCTTTCGCTACCTTCACACTTATACCATATTTGAACGAAGGTATTATGTTGTGGTTATACTAGCTTTAAGAGTTCCCAGCAGTTCAGTTTCTTTGTTGCACGATTTTGCTCCGTGTCTACATACAAGTTTCCCTATATGCTTACTAAAATTTTCGTGCAATTTATCTCACGACTAAAGTTGCGAGTGTTCTTGCACTATTTAATAAAATCTATATTTCTCTTCAATAGCCTTTTTATAAGCCTCAAAAATAAATTCTTTTCCACCAAATGCTGAAATTAGCATAATTAACGTAGATTTCGGCAAATGAAAATTTGTAATTATCGCATCAACAATTTTAAATTTATAATTTCCATAAATAAAAATACTTGTATTTCCTTCATCTGCCATAAGTTTTCCATTTTCATAAGCAGCTGATTCCAATGTTCTTACTGATGTCGTTCCTACTGCAATCACACGATTTCCATTTTTCTTAGCCTCATTGACAATTTTAGCCGTTTCATCAGGCACTCGGTATTTTTCACTGTGCATTTTATGATCCAACACATTTTCCACCTTCACAGGTCTAAATGTCCCAAGTCCCACATCCAAGAATACTTCCGCAATAATAATTCCTTTTTGACGAATTTTTTCTAATAATTCTTTCGTAAAATGAAGTCCTGCAGTTGGAGCGGCAACAGATTCCCCCTCTTTTGCATATACAGTCTGATATCTATTCTTGTCCTCCAGTTTTTCAGTAATATATGGTGGAAGCGGCATTTCTCCCAACCTATCCAAAATTTCCTCAAATCTTCCTTCAAAACTAAATTTTACAACTCTATTCCCATCATCTTTAATTTCTAAAAGCTCTGCCTCCAGAATTCCTTCCAAAAATATAATTTTCTGCCCAATTTTCAACTTTTTCGCAGGTTTTAGCAAAACCTCCCACGTATACAAATCATATCTTTTTAAAAGAAAACATTCAAGCACAACACCATTTTCTTTATGACCTAATAATCTTGCGGGAATAACTTTTGTACGGTTAATTACAAGAACATCGCCTTTTTTCAAATAATCTATAATGTCATAAAATTTTTTATACTCCAATATTTTTTCTTTTTTATTTAACACTAACAATCTTGAATGATCTCTTGGATTAACTGCATGCTGTGCTATCAGCTCTTCAGGCAATTCAAAATCAAAATCTGAAATTTTCATTTAAATTATTTTTCTCACTTTCTATTATTTTTTATATTCCCTCTTTTCATTCTTCCTTTTTTAAAGGAAACAGGGAATTTAATAATTCCCTGCCAATTTCCATAATTTTTATGTATTTTAAATATATCCTATTAATATGCACTTCCAATTTCAAATGTTTTATAAGTATCTACTCGGTTATACCATCCTTGCAGCCATCTGCTTTCATTTCTTGGAGCATTTCTTACACGTCTGGCTAATATGTCTTTAGCAGAATTGCTAAATTCCACTAATGCACTTTGTCCAGTCGCTGTCCCCTTCATATTCTCAAGCACTTGTCTTAATCCCCAAGCAACATTATTATATGATGAAACACCTTTTAATCCCTCACCTTTGAAATTTACATAGTCAATTAATGCATATAGCCCATTGGGAGTATTTACCATTCTTTCAAATTGATTTTTTAAATTTTCTTTATTTGAAGAAGCCTGTATCATTTTGTCAAGCGAACCTTTTAGCCTGTCATAAATAAACATTACTTGAATATCCCTTGTACTGTCAAAAAATGCAATTAATTCTTGAATATCCCTATCACCACTAGCTTTTTTAGACATCAACTCTGATTTGCTGTTCCAAGGAGAATGTTTAAATTCTGCAAGTAATTTTGGCAATGTAACACCTTTTTCCTTATAATAGGCAATCATATCAGGTAAGCTGTCTCCAAATCCGCTTCTTCCACCACTAGCCTTAAACCACGTGAAATGCCCTATTCCAAGTGACGGAAAATTTTCTCCATCGTTCCAGTCAACTAGATTATTTCTAACTCCACCAGTTTCGTTTTGGAAAATTTTCTCCGCTACAGCGAGCAATTGTTCCCTTGATAACTTCATATCGGGCGTTCCTTGCTGAGTTTTTCTGTTTGCTGTATAAGTGTTTACATTTGGACGTTCGTAACTTCCACTATCACGCATATTTTTCAAACTTGTATTTACATTTAAATCTATACTTTTATTATTATATTGATCTTTAATTAATTTTTCCAATTGAGAATTATTAGTTTTAGTTGAAGCCACCGATGCAGGTTCTGTTTTAGGCGTGCTTACGCTTTCAATGTTCCCTTTTAACGACACCTCCTTAATATTTTCACTTCCAAATGATACTATTGAGTATGCTAAACTCAATAACGATACTCCTGTTCTTTTAAAAAATCTCCTATCACTAATCATTAACTCATCTCCATTCTTTTTTTAAATAATTTTTATATTTTTTAAATACTAAAAATCATTTAATGCTTAATTAACTTTCAATTTTATTTATAATTTTCTGTCCTACAACAACTCTATCCAATCCCGCTAAATCCTTTATAACTTCAACATTTTTAAGACCAGAGCTTGTCATAATTTCTATAATATTTTTCGCCTGCTTATAGCCAATCTCAAATAATAAATACCCAAAATTAGCTAAATAATCAGATGCCTTCCGACAAATCTCGTAATAAAAATATAATCCGTCATTTTCTGCAAAAAGTGCTTCGCTTGGCTCATGTAATAAAGCGTCATCTGACATAATACCAACTTCACTAAGGGAAATATACGGCGGATTTGACACTATCATATCAAACTCTCTAAATTCAACATTTTCAAATAAATCAGATTTCAAAAATTTTATATTTGAAACCTTTAAAATCTCTTTATTTTTTTGAGCAGTTTCAAGCGCTTTTTCTGAAATATCCACACCTAGCACATAAGAACCTTCTATTTCTAATGCAGCTGTAATCCCTATTATACCACTTCCAACACCAATATCAAGTATTTTTGGATGAACTTTTGAATTTATATTGTCTTTATCCACAAAATCTTGAGTTTTTAAAATATTATGCTTCAGAATATCTATCATTTTTTCAACTAAGATCTCTGTATCTTGGCGTGGAATTAAAACTCCCTTGTCAACGTAAAATTTTCTTCCATAAAATTCTTGCTCATTTAGCAAATATTGAACCGGAAACTTTTCACGTCCAATTTTTTGAATAAAATATCTGATTTTCTCGATTTTCTCATCTTCAATATCATCTCTATACTTTGTAAAAAGCATCATTCTATCAATATTCAAAACATGTGAAAATACAATTTCTGCAATTAATTTACCTTCTTCAATATCATTTTTTTTAAGATATTGAATACTTTTGTCAAGCAGCAATTTTAATTGTTTTTCAGACTTTACTATATTTTCAAAATCGTTATCACCAAATATATTTTTTTCTTTTGATTCATTTATAACTTCATTTAATTTTTCTCGAATTTTTTTTAACTCATTTTCTAATAATATTCTCTCAAATTCAGCATACAGCATAATTCTTTCCATTTTCATTACTTCAGCAATTATGCTTTCCGCTGTTAATCGAGCATTCTTTATATTTTTTTTTTCCAAATAATTAACCGATTTATTTAAAATATCCAGCAAATTATTCATTATTATTTCCAACCTCTTTCAATAATTCAGCTTGTTCATAAGCTATCAAGGCATCTATCATTTCATCCAGATCCCCATCCAAAATTCCTTCAAGCCTATGAAGCGTCAATTTAATCCTGTGATCCGTAACTCTTCCCTGTGGGAAGTTATAAGTTCTGATTTTTTCAGATCTATCTCCACTTCCAACTTGTGAACGTCTTTCGTTTTCAACTGCACTTCTTTGTTTTTCGCATTCTATTTCATACAATTTAGAAACTAATACTTTCATTGCAGCTTCCTTATTTTTTATTTGCGAACGTCCATCTTGTGAAGTTACCACAAGTCCAGTCGGCAAATGGGTAATTCTTACAGCAGAATCAGTAGTATTTACGTGCTGTCCACCTGCACCGCTCGATCTGTACGTATCAATTTTTAAATCACTTGGATTAATTTCAACTTCACTTACATCATCTATTTCAGGCAATACTGCGACTGTAATTGTAGATGTATGAACTCTTCCTGAAGATTCAGTAGCTGGAACTCTTTGTACACGATGAACTCCACTTTCAAATTTTAACCTTGAATAAGCTCCATGTCCTTTAATCAAAAATGTTACTTCTTTCAGTCCACCGACACCGATTTCATTTTTTTCAATAATTTCAGTTTTCCAACGGTTTCTTTCTGCATATCTTGTAAACATTCTGAAAATATCAGCTGCAAATAATGCCGCTTCATCTCCACCTGCTCCAGCACGGATTTCCATGATAACATTTTTATCATCGTTGGGATCCTTTGGAAGTAAAAGAACTTTTAATTCTTCTTCAAGATGTGGAATTTCTTCTTCAATCAGATGAATTTCTTCATGCATCATTTCCTTCATTTCTGCATCTTTTTCAGATTTTAAGTCTTCTTTTAAACCTTCCATTTCTTCTCTACGGTTTTTGTAATATGTATATTTTCTAACAACTTCATCAATGCTGTTCAAAGCCTTATTGTACTCCATAATTTTCTTTGGATCTGATACAACTTCAGGATCCATAAGCATTTTTGTAAGTTCCTCGTGCTTTAGGACAACATCGTCTAATTTTTGAAACATAATCTATTTTCCAACTCCTAAATTCTCGATTTTATTTAAACAATTTGTAATCAAAATTATTTTTGAACCTTAATTATATTTAGATATTGCTAACAAGGTGTTAAGACCTCTTGCTTCAGAATATTTATTTTATTAAATTCTGAGTTTGTATAATTACCAAACAGGTCTACTAATCTTTTTAATTATCTAAAATAAATTTTCTCAATAATTCTTTTTCAGATAACTTTTAACGTTAGATATTATAGCACATTTTTTAATCTTTTTCAATTTTTAATTATACAAAATTCCAAATTGCATCATTATAAATAATATAGCAAATGCAACTGAAAACCCAAGCAGTCCACCCGCCAGAACTTCCCTAATACTATGAATCCCAGACTTAACTCTGCTTTGAGCAACTAATGCAGCCATAAAGAATCCCAAAACCAGTATTCTTATATCCGAAGTCATAAATGCCAATATTCCAAAAGCTGCAAAGGCTATCGCACTATGTCCGCTGGGCATACCGCCTTCAAGCGGCGTACCTTTTCTAAAAAAAGTTTTTAAAACAATTACCAAAATTGAAACTAAAATTAATATCAAAATTGAAATATTACCTTTTCTACCAGCTATAACGTGCAATTTATTCGCACCATCAAAAATATCCAGTAATTTATCATAAAACAGCAAATATCCCACACAAAGTGCGTTAATCGCAGCAACCAGAACCGCTCCAGCCGCTACATCCTTAGCCAATTTTGCAAGTGGATGCCGTTCAGGAGAAACCAAATCAATGATTGCCTCAACTGCAGTATTTACAAGCTCTGTAATTATAACAAATGATACTGATAATGAAATTATCAAAATTTCCACTTTGCTCGCATTTATAAGAATCGCCAAAATTACAATAATAATTGCCGCAAGTATATGAACTTTCATATGCTTCTCATCTTTCAATGCAGAAATTAACCCTTCAATAGCAAAATTAAAACTGTCAACAAGTCTTTTATCCCTTGCCCTTTCCTTTTTTATATCCCAATTATATCTATTCTTCTTATGAAACAATGAAAATATTGATCTTTTCTTTTTTTTATCATTATTTTTATTTTTCTCCATTAAATTTTCTACTCCTTCCTAAATTTTTTGTAAAAAATTTATCTAATATAATTAAATTTACTCAAAATTTCTTCTTCCCGCTTTCTCATAACAATCTTATCTTCTTCCTCAATATGGTCATATCCCAGCAAATGCAACATTCCGTGACATAAAACATAGTAAAATTCACGTTCATCAGAATGTCCATATTCACTAGACTGCTCTCTCACACGATCAATTGAAATTACAATGTCACCTAACATATTGACTGCTCCTACGTTTTCTGTTTCATTGTAGGCAAAAGAAATTACATCAGTTGGAGCATCCTTTTGACGATATTCACGATTTATTTCCTTAATTTCCTCATTTGTTGTAATCAGCAGTGAAAGATAGTATTCATTTTTGTCAAAATTTTCCTTGTATTCATCTTTTAAAATATAGCTTACAAATTCATTTATTTTTTCTTCATCGAAGAAACTGTCAATTTTTTCAATACTATAAGTTATGTCTATTTCTATTTTTTTTTTCATTTTTTATACCTTCTCCATTTTCTAATTAGATATATTCAATAACCTAAATTTATTTATGTTTTTTAGTTCTTTCATCCATTTTTGGATATTTTATTCTTTCATGATAAACACCTTGTAGCGTATTTATAAATGATTGAATAACTTTCTCCAGTTCTCCTAAAGTTAAATCAGAATCGCTTAATTGCTTGTCTTCAATTTTTGATTTTACTAAATATCGGATAAAATTCTCAATTCCTTCTTTGCTCTTATTTTCAAGTGTTCTTGTAGCCGCTTCCACTGTATCTGCCAGAAGGATTATGCCTGATTCCTTTGTTTTCGGCTTAGGCCCACTGTATCTAAAGTTGCTTTCTACAACCTTCTCACCGTTTTCTAGTGCCTTATAGTAAAAATATTGAGTCAAGGTTGTTCCATGATGCTGCAAAATCACATCTAATATCTCCTTTGGCAATTTACTCTCTTTACCCATTATATATCCATCTTTTGTATGTGAAGTCAATATTAATGCACTTAATGACGGCTTTATCTTATTATGCGGATTAATTCCATCTCGCTGATTTTCCACGAAGAATTCTGGACGCTTCATTTTTCCAATATCGTGATAATACGAAGCAATTCTTGCAAAAGTGGCATTCGCTCCTATACTTTCAGCCGCCCCTTCAGCCAATGCTCCAACCATTATACTATGATGAAAAGTTCCTGGAGCTTTTATAAGCAGCTGTTTAAGCAGCGTGTGTGAAAAGTCGCTTAATTCCAGCAATTTCATTGTTGTCAAAATATCAAAGTAATCTTCAAAATATGGTAACACCGCAAGCGACATCATTCCAGTAAGAATACCAGAAAATACTGAAAATACTATCATTAACATAATTAATCCTAAATTTGACTGATTTACCATTCCATAGCTAAATGCCAGCAATGCCTGAAATATCCCCAAAAAAAAGCTCAATTTAATAATATCACTTCTACCAACAAGATCATCTGCCTTATAAATCGCAACAAGTGAAACTGCTATTGTCACAAAAAACCACGATTCCTCCTGAGATAGCATAACCATATTAGAAAATGTTACAATAATTGCATAAGTTTTATTTCCTAAAATTGTCGAAATAATTGGGAGCATTGCAAAGGGAAGTAAGTAAATAAGAAACTGATTATTTAAAAATAAAACATAAAACATATTTACAACTATTATTGTAATCAATGTCGGATAAAATGCATTTGATTCTACAATTTTTCTTACATTTTTTTTGAGGAGATAATATATTAAAATTAAAAGTAATGAAAATGTTGTTACTAGCCCAACTGCTTTTTTAAACTTATCTTCATTTCTTACCAAATTCAGTTTTTCCAACTTCAAAAATGCATCTGAATCAATTATTTCGCCCTTCTTTACAATAATATCTCCTTTGTAAATCTTTATTTCCTTATCTCTCAACGACATCATATTATCTGCAATTTTTTTCTTTGTTGCTTCCTTATTTATGACTAAATTCGGCTTTATAAAATTTTGAAGAACTTTCATATCCAAATTATCAGCCTGTATATCCTTTCTTCGGATTATTTTTGGCAAATTCTCCATTTTATAAATTCCTGTGCTGTAAATTTCAGACATAATCTCATTAAGATTTACAGAATATTCTACATTTTCTGTTCTTGCCGCTATCTCTCTAATATCTGCATTAGTAAATGTATATTTATTGTCTTTTATATATTTTTCAAGAGTTGCGTCATCAGATAAATTCATATTTCGAATATCACGTAAAAATTTATTAAGTAAAATTACCGTTTCTCTATTTACATCCTTTATTTTATCAAATTCAGGCTGTGTTGTCTTCACTATTTTTTCTTCAATGCTGTCATCTAAAATATCTACAAAATACGATACATTTTTATAAGCCACAATATCAGATTTTGCAATACTTCCAACATTATAGTTTATATTTAGTCTTGACATTTCTATAATTATTCCAAATATCATAAATGTTATCGCCAAAATAGCAAATCTAAACATAAATCTATTTTTGATATAAGATTGGGATTCATTATTTTTTTTCTTTTTTTCTTTTATTTCAAGAAGAAATTCCCGCCCTAATATATTTACTCTCATTTTCCCTATCCTTTCCTAAATTTTATAAGCCTCCCTTTTTATTTTTATCGTATTTTAAATTTTTATTTCATTCTCTTTAAAATCTCATTTTTACTTTCAACTACTCTATTCCTTGGAAGAGCAGCCAAAAATTTCTTCCCATACATTTTTTTTATTATTCTATTATCAAGAACTATTATATTCCCGCTATCCGACTTACTTCTAATAAGCCTTCCAATTCCTTGCTTAAATTTAATTACAGCCTGTGGAACTTGATAATCATTAAACGGATTTTGTCCATTTCTTTTAATATTTTCAATAATTGCCTCTGTCACAGGATCATTTGGCACCTTAAATGGCAATTTTGTAATAATTACCGATTTCAGCTGCTCTCCTTGCACATCGACTCCTTCCCAGAAACTGTCTGTACCAAATAATATTGGATTTTTAGAATGTTTAAATATTTCAATCATTTCATGACGGGGAAAATCATTTTGCCTTATAAGCGTATATTCCTTTTGTGAAAACCGTGATTTTATTCGGTTATATAAAAAATTTAAGGTACTGTACGAAGTAAATAATAAAAAACAATGCCCCTTCGTACTTTTTATCGCTTTTTCAACAAATCCTTCCAAATCCCTCATAAACTCAACATTCGTTGGATCAAGTGCATCTTCTGGAATATAGACTTTCATTTGCTTTTCATAATCAAATGGTGATTTTACAATTTTTTCGTCTATTTTTTTATGTTTTTCCTTTATAAGTCCGATACTTTTTTTGTAATAGTCAAATTTATTGTCAACAGCAAGTGTAGCTGAAGTAAAAATCATCCTATCCATTTTCGTAAACAAGTTGTCATTCAGTTCATCTGAAATATCAAAAGGTGTCGCATACAATTTTACATTTGGACGTACTGTTGTAATATTTGCCCAGTAGACATAGCCTTCCTCTTTTCCTTCTAAAATAAACTCAAACTTTTTATAATATTGCTTCAGTCTTTCATAATACCTTGAAAATTCAAATAAAAATCCATCCTTATCTTCAAGATTATAATTGTTCACTTTATTCAGAAATTTATTAATTTTTATAACCAAATTTCCATAATTTTCCTTAAACTGGCTATTTAGTTTCATTGCCTCACGAAAAAACTTGCTCCCTTGCATTTTTTCCTTATCAATTTTCATTTTAATTTCCCTATTATCATTATTTTCTGAAAAAAGACAAGTCAACTTATCAAAAATATCAATTCCCTTATCATAAAATTTATTCAGTTCTTCAACAACATCTTCCTTCAATTCATCAACTTCTTTGTATTCTTCACTTGAAAGGCTTTCATTCAAGTAAGTCAAAAGTCTTACAAGAGCCCCTCCATTACTTGATTTCACTACACGTCTATTATAAATGTTTCCCATAAGCCGTCCAAATGAAATTTTTGACGTTTCAAAAGTAAAATAATTTCTAGCAGTATCTTCAATATTATGAGCTTCATCAAAAACTACAATATCATAATTTGGCAAAATCGAATAATTTGTGTAAAATCCAGTTTGATTTCTAATTGCCAAATCAGCAAAGAACATGTGATGATTCACAATAAGAAGCGTCGCATCTGAAATATTCTTTCTCGCATTAAAAAAATGACATTTTGAATAATATGGGCATTTCACGCCTTTGCACATATCAGCTTCACTATTCACTTTTTCCCAAATACTGTTTGAAATTTCATATTTCAGCTCATTCCTGTCACCTGTCTTTGTAACCTTTCTATCCCATTCGATAAGATTTCTTATAATATTTTTTTCCTTTTTTTCATCTTCTGTATCCGTTTCCTTATCAACAACCTCCAAATTATAAAGTTTCCTTTTACAAAGATAGTTCCCTCTTCCTTTCACAATCTGGTAATTAAAATCTTCATCAATAATTTTTTTCAAAAGCGGAATATCCTTATTAATAAGCTGTTCCTGCAAATTAATCGTATTTGTAGAAACAACTACCTTTAGATTATTTTCAATAGCATAAATCAATGTAGGCAAAAGATAAGCAATCGTCTTTCCAGTCCCAGTCCCAGCTTCCACTATCAGCTTCTTATTCTCATTCATACTTTTTTCAATAAACTTAGCCATTTCATACTGCTCCCGCCGTACTTCAAATTTACCAAAATTCCTATGGATAACTCCATTTTCTCCAAAATAATCATCAATATCAATTTTTATAAATTCTCTTAAAGGCACAACTACACAAATATCATTCACATCGTTATTTACAATATATGAAGCTCCTCCAACTTCTCCATACATACTAGAAATATTCACATCTTCATCAGACGGAATCAGCACTCCAGATGGATGATTATGTATTATAACCTCATTTTTTCTCATCATATTCAGTAATGCAGCAACAGAGCTTTCATTTCCCCTAGCAATAACCTCAAATTCAGAAACAATTCCCTTTTCATCAGGAATCCCTCTAAAAAATACTTCATTTCCGCTAGCCTCCTCAATCTCTATCCTCATCTCATTTGCTGCTTTTTTACTAATAAATTCAGAAATTTTCATTATTCCTCCTATACTAAAGATTTTACTATATAAAAAGTTTTTTTTCAACTTTTCTTTACAAAAAAATAACCATTGCTTATACAACAATGATTATTTGTTTAGAAATTAATTTTTCTTTTTTTATTCATTTCATTTTTTTTCTTATTTTGGTCTATTCTCACTGGTTTTGTTACTTTTTTACTCACATCCTTACTATGTGCCTCCAACGGTATTGACAATAATTCAACCAATAAAATTTCAAATGCTTTTTTCCTCCTTATTCTGCTTTTTATAGCCATTTGTAAAAGCAGAAAAATTTCAGAAAATACAGTATTTTAATGTTTAATTTTCTTGTTTTTCTCCGCTCTCTGACAAGAGGTCTTGATCTCTTATGATTTACTGCTGTTATTCAGTCTTTATTGCTTTTACAATTGCCTATTTTTATTCTTCAAAATAGTTTTTTTGCAATCCATAAGTCGATATCTTCCGATTAACCAAATAAGCAAAAATCACAATTATCACAAAAAATGGCAAATTATTAAATCCAAAAACTTCTCCGCCAATAAAAATCGGTGCCAACAAAGTATTCGTTGCACTTCCAAACACGCTTATATACCCTGCGGCTGCAGCAAATTCAATTGGTAATCCAAAGAAAAATGCTATCACAATCCCTAGCGAAGCTCCAATCGAAAACAGCGGTGTTACTTCTCCACCTTGAAATCCAGCAGCCAATGTCAACGTCGTCAATAATAATTTTAGTATCCAGTCATATACATAAATTTGCTTCCCTGAAAAACTATTTTCAATCAAATTCGTTCCCAGCCCAGTATATCGACCTTCATGCAACATCAAAAGTATTATGCCAAGAAAAATTCCAATAGAAAAAATTCGATAATATGGATTTTTAATTTTTTCTGAAATAAATTTTTTCAAAAAATTTTGCAAATAGACAAATAGATTTCCAGCAATTCCAAAAATTATTCCTAAAATTGCAAATTTTACAAATGTCATTGGAGTTATTGACAAATTCGTATTTACAATGTGAGTAAACTTTTCCAGTCCTAAAAAAGATGAAGTCCAACTAGCAGTAAATACTGCAACAATAGCTGGAAGCAAAGCATACAACTGTAAATTCCCCAGCGTCAAAACTTCTAAGGCAAAAAATAACGCTGCGATTGGTGTTTGAAATAATCCGCCAAAACCTGCCGCCATTCCTGTTACCAAAAACACTTTAGACTTGTCAGGAAAATTAAAGTACTTATTAAACCTATGAGAAAGCGTTGCTCCCAGCTGCACTGCAACCCCTTCACGCCCAGCACTTCCCCCAAACAAATGTGTAATCCAAGTTGCAACTGTCACAACAGGAATAAGCCTCAACGGAATCTCTTCTTCAGTCTTATGCCCAATCTCAAAAATCAATCCCATTCCCTTGCCAGCTTTTCCAGCAAACTTTCTATAAATGAAAACAATTAAAAGCCCTGCTAAAGCGATAAAAGGCACAAGACAATACAAATACTCTTTTCTAATATCCCCAATCAAGAGAAGCTCTCTTCCAAAAATCGTATCAGTCACTCCAACAATAAAACCAATGATAACCGCTACTGCTATCAATTTTAAATATAGGAAATAAGAATACTGATAGCTTTCCTTTATATTTTTTAACATTTAATTTTCCTTTCTAAATATTCATTATACTAAGCACTATTTTATACTATTCCCCATTTGAACAGCGGACTGTTTATAATCTTCTTTGCAAAGAGTCAAGATTCTCTTGTTAGCAAATAATATAAAATATATTTAAAAAACTAAAAAAGCCATTTAACACAATTGAAAAAATTGTATAAACAGCTTTTTTTTAATTTTGAATTTTTAATTTTTACTTGTAACTATTCTTCAATTGAACCATGGTCAGTACTTGTTAAATTACAGCTTTTATCTTTTCCATTTTCTGTATAAACAGCATCATTTCCTTTTATTTGGATTGAAACAGTTCCATCAGCATATTTTTCTCCACTAGCAGATACTGCAGAATTCAAGTTATGAATAGTTCCATAACCATCAGCTAATTTTACCTTGTCTGTAGAAACATTTTCTACTGTTAAATCTTGATAACCATCACAAGAAAATTTTCTCAATAAGTTACCGCTTGCAGTTTTTTTAGTTGAAGATGTATCACTTGTTAAATTACAGCTTTCATCAGTTCCATTTGATGTAAATACAGCATCATTTCCTTTTATTTGAATTGAAACTCCATTACCTTTGTATTCTTCACCGCTAGCAGATTTTGTTAATTTCAAGTTATAAACTTTTCCAGTTCCATCTGTCAATTTAACTTTATTTGTAGAAAGATTTTCTACTGTTAAATCTTTGCTGTTGCAGCTAAACTTTCTTGTTAAATTTGATTTAGAAACTGTTTCAGTTTTTTTTCTTGAAGATTTTGACATAGCTGAATAACCAATAGAACCGATAGCCAATACTCCAATTAAAGTTGCCAAAATCATTTTTTTTGTAGATTTCATAACATTCACTCTCTTTTCTTCAATTTAATTTTTGAAATTTTTATCTCTCAAATTTCAGTAGGAGTATACTACACTTTACTTTGTTTTTAATATTAAATTGATTATATTTTTAATAGTCTTACAATTTATTTGAATTTATCTAAAATCAATCAAAATATAGTGGCTATTACCTATGCAATCTTCGCTTAAACTCTTCCTTATACGATTTGTAGGCATATCGCAACATTATGCTTAAAATAAATAATGGAATCGAAGAAAATATGCTCCAAGTCATTTTTTTGCTTATAATTAATTCTAAAACTAAAAGAAATATTCCAACAAAAAAAATAAAAAAATTCAATATTTTTAACCTGTCATCTTTATGCTTATCCCAGACATACGAAAAAACAAGACTAATGAGATAAAATGCAAAAACAATAGGAATTCCACGTCCAATGCTCCAGCTCAATTTTTTATCCCCAAAATCAAGCAAAAGAAAAAAAGCTGTAAGACCAATCAATATCAAAAATAAATTTGTTCTCATTCTATAGGAATCTAAAAATACAAATAATCCCAAATCAAAGATTAAAATAGATGGAATCGCATAATATCCCCATTCCAGTTTCCCATACATTATCAAATTTTGAAAAAAAACCTCCAATATTGAAATAATTGAAATTGTAAAAAATGATAGAAATACAGTCTTTTTCACTTTCTTCATCTTCATTTCATACAAATTTATATTAACAATCGGATATTCCCTTGCAAATTCCTCTTCCAATCCCTTTATTTCAGGAACATCCGTTTCACACAGCGGACATCTTTTTACTCCATCTTCCAGCTCTACTCCACATTTTATACAATACATTTTTATTTCCCTCTTTATTATTTTTTTAACAATATTTTTCAATTTTTAAAAATAGTTAGTAACTATTTTAGATCTTATTCCTCTTTTTCGTAAATAAACAAAAAAATCCCTTTCAATATCATAATCTGCAGTTAAATTTCCAAAATTTATATAAACTTTTTTACTATCACTTATAACTCCCATCTTAATTTTGCACCTTTTGCTTGGTGGTGGCAAAAATCTAAATCCTTTTAAATATTTTTCATACTTTTTATCAATTTCAAAAATCCCCAAATTGGAAAATCCTGTTGTGTAACCACGTTCTCCATAATAATCAAATATAAATGGAAAAAATATCCGTTTTATCAAATATGGAACGGACTTTATAACTATATTTCTCATTGGATTCATTGCTTTATAAATACTTTTATAAAATTCCTTTTTTGTAATCTTTAAGGCAAAATAATTATCTAGATAAGTGATAATTTCAGATAGGGAATATGCCCCAAGACTGGCATCCACACTTGGAGTTATATTTATAAAAAAATTCCTATATGTCTTTTCCTCAAAAATTTTTCGTAAATCAACAGGAACTCCTATAACAATCGGATTTTTCGCACCAGAATACCTATCCAGCAAAACTTTAAAATAAACCGCAAGTAAATATTTTCCAATTGTCGTTTTATACTTCTTGCTTTCCATTTTCAAATTATCAACAGAAATCTCACCAGTTGTAATATGATACTGCCCCTTCTCCAGTATTTTTATTGGCAAATGAAATGCAGATTTTATTGTAGTTTCCTTACTTACTTTCCGCATATATTTTTCATAAAGGTCAACATATTTACTTTCCTTTACACCATTTTCCTCATCATAATTTCCAAATATTTCTTCATTCTTTTCCAAAATCTTTTTTTTATTTTCTAAAAAACTTTTATTTTCAAAATTTTTAATTTTATCCCCTTTTTTTTTCGGAAAATCAATCATTTTTTTATTTTTTATCAAATCTTTATCTTTTATTTCAATCTTCTCTTCATTTTCATTTTTTCCCTTATTTTCAATAATATCTACATTCCCAAAATTTCTGTTCCTACTGCTTTTGGAAAAATACTTCTCTTCCACATATTCTTCAATTAAATCCTGAAAAAATAGCATCGCACCCTTCCCATCTGTTAAAAAATGTGCAATTTCTATTGACAATTTATTATTAAAATAAATAATTCGCAACGGATTGTCCTTTTGTATATCCGTACAAGGATAAGTTTTTTCCTCTTCAATCATAAAATGTGTCTTTTTCTGCTGTAAATAATTCCAAAAAATTCCTTTTTTCAATTCAGAATTCTGAACCTCCCACGACTAAAGTCACAGGGTTCTAAAATCTTTAAAAACATTTAAAAATTTTCTAAGAAGTTTGATAGCTTTACACTACCCTTATTCTTTTAGGCGTGTCCAGCTCACCTCTATTGTATAGGATACTTAAATCCACAACTTTACTTTTTCTTAAAATATTTAATGTTCCATTACAATCCGCATTTATGAGTTTACCTGCACTTGTTTGATATAGTCCTCTTTTTATTCTTTTTCCACTGAATATATATTCTTTTTGATTTTCTTTATCATATATCGGGATTTCATCTCCATCAAAGAAACTTGCTTTTGATGTATAACTTTCTTCTTGCAGTTTAAATTCTATTCCATATAGTCTACATAGATATATTAATTTATCTCTTAATTTCCCATATGGTATATTTACAAAGTTTTGATTATTTATACTTCCTATATTTGAATTTCTTTGAAAATCTTCATTATATCCTAGAACTATTCTTCCTATATCATTATTAAGGCAATAATTTATAATTATTCTTGCTGCTTTTGAAAGATAATCTTCTATACGATTATTTCTCTTTCTAGCTATTCTCTTTTGTCTTAATGTTGTGCGGGAGGTCTTTTGCTTATCTTTTATACTATGTAATTTTGCATTTATCTTATTATAGTATTGATTTATTGATTTTAATTTTCTACTATCTATTATGAATGAAGCTCCAGTATTTGTAACACAAGTACAAAGATTATCTATACCTAAATCAATTCCTAGTGCATTTTCTTTATTTAATTCCCTTTGAAATTCTTTTACTTCGTAAGTATATTGAATTTCAAAGTACCTAGAATGTTGTTTTGGTATTATTCTAATCTCTTTTATCTTCTTGCCTTTTAATACTGGTGGTAGCTTTATTGCGATTTCCTTATGTGTCTTTCTAAATGAATTTGAATAAGGAACTATCAGCATACCATCTTTTAATCTAACAAAACCTATAACAAGAGTTGTAAATCCATCTTTAGCAAGATATTTAGGTAATTTTATATCTTTAAAATTATATTGACCATTCCTAGCAAGTTTTAAAAGTCCAAAAAATGATTTGAAACTTCCGTCTACTTCTTTTAAAATTTGTTGAGCCATATTAGAATTTAACTTCTTATAGTTCTCACTATTTTTAAGCATTTTATAGTTTTCGTTATAACTTAAATACTTTTTCTTATTAAAATAATACTGTCTAATATTATATATAGTTTCATTAGTTAAGTTCTTGGCTATATGAGATAAATATTTTAAATTCCTAAACTCCTTTTTACTAAGATGTTTTACCTGTTGTTTTAATGTTAAATACATATATAATCACCTCCTTTTTATCAAAGATATTATACCATGTATTCTACATTTTATCTGTCAAAAAAAGTAATATTTTTTATTTATTTTTAAATATTTTTAAAGTTTTTAAAACCCTACAACAGTGGGAAGCGTCGTTCACATAAGTTCGCTACTACTTATGCAGTTCTCTTGGCATATATACTCCTTAATAAATTAAGAAGATTATCCCTGAACTTCTTGTTATCTCTAACAAGCACAGACTATATCTTATCCATATCCTATTTCAAGGACTTAGGCGAAACCACTTCCAATACCTATCGCTTGTATTGTACTCCCCTCACGAGGGATAGTCGTTGAACTTTCCTTTTCAGGCTTAGCTGCTGATTGTCTATTATATTCCTTTCTATACGTACGGCTCAATGTTTAGGATTTAACCTTGCATCATCTAGTATATTTTTTCTGCTTTCGCTACCTTCACACTTATACCATGTCTTCACTTAGATATTATGTTGTGGTTATACTAGCTTTAAGAGTTCCCAGCAGTTCAGTTTCTTTGTTGCACGATTTTGCTCCGTGTCTACATACAAGTTTCCCTATATGCTTACTAAAATTTTCGTGCAATTCATTTCACGACTAAAAGTTGCGAGCGTTCTTGCACTATTTAATAAAACGGATACTTCTTTTCAAGCAAAATCGCCACATTCCTCAATACTTCTAAATCAATATTTTCTGAAAATAATGCCGAAAGTCTGAAACATGTTGTTCTTCCTTCACTAATTATCGAAGAATACGTTTTTGCAAAGGCATCTAACTCATACCAAATTTTTTCATTTTTCACTTTTCCCTCCCTTCTTATTTTTTTATTATCATTCATAAATTTATAATTTCATATTAGATATGTTTAATAACCTAAGGTTTTTTATCTGTATAGGGGGCAAGATCCCTTAGTTCAGGATAAAATTTTAAGTTTATATAGTTATCTAATGGGACTATTTTTATTAGAAATACTATTTAAGAATTACTTTTCTAAATATTTTTTCAATTTTTCATAATTTTTCTTTGCCTCTTCATACCCAATGTTATAAACTTTCTGTAACTTATCTCTATTTTTCTCAATTCTTCCCAACTTCAGCGGAACTGACGGCTGAATCACAAAAATTTCCCCCTTTTTCTCTAAATCATAAATATGATCCAAAGTCGCATTATATCGACTGTATCTTGTTTTCATAAGCTCCACAAATTTAGGATATTTTTTATATCTTATTGCTGAAATTGTTCCTAACCTGCTCTGTTTCTTACGATAATTTTTATCTCTCGTCAGCACCACGATATTTTTTGTATTTCCCTTTTTTATAGAATAATCTAAAGGAATCGGATCAGAAACCCCTCCATCTAAGTAATTTTTTCCATTTAATTTAACAAATCTAGATAAAAACGGAAGCGAAGCCGACGCCCTTAAAGTATCAATTTCCTTTATCGCATCTTTAACCACAGGATATTCCGCCTCTCCAGTTTCACAGTTTGTAACAACTGCTTGAAATTCTGTCTTACTATTTTTAAAAGTTTCATTATCAAACGGATTATATTTTTCAGGAATATCGTGATACGCATATTGTTCCTCAAAAAAATCTCCAGTCTTTATCAAATTATAAAAACTTGCATATTCTCTCTTATTTATATGATCCGCAATTGCATTAAATCCTCTTTTATACTGTTTTGAAGTATAACTTGCCCCCAATGCCGCCCCAGCTGACACTCCAATCAAATTATCCACTTCGATATTTTTTTCTAGAAAAAAATCTAAAACTCCCGCAGTAAAAATCCCTCTCATTCCTCCACCTTCAAGAACTAACGCTGTTTTTCTATTCATCAGTTTCATCCCCTTCAATACTATTTTACATTATTATACACCTATTAATCATATTTTTCTACTTTTTTTAATAAACCTTAGCAATTCAAATCTTATTTATTTTAATAAGATCTAGCAAAAAATCTCCAACTTCTACAAGTGGAAAATACCACAATTAACATTGCAATTTATATTATGAAAAAATTTGAAAAAATAAAATGTTTATGATATAATTTATTCAGTAAAATAACTTAAAAGAGGTTAATAACAATGTCATATAATAATAATTATTATTCAGTCTTTAACATAAATTATCGTATGATTTTTTGTATAAAATATCGGAAAAAAGTCATTAATGATGAAATTTCTAACAGATTGAAAGAAATTTTTGAAAAAATATGTCCAAAATACAATATCATTCTTAAAGAATGGGAACACAATATTGATCATATCCGTATGTTGATTAATGCCAAACCGAATACTGAGCTTTCTAAGTTTGTGAATACTTACAAGAGTGCTTCCAGCAGATTGATAAAAAAAGATTTCCCCGAAATAAGAGAAAAATTATGGAAAGAGTATTTTTGGAGCAGAAGTTATTTAGTTATGAGTGTTGGGGATGCACCACTAGAAATAATGAATAAATATATTCAAGAACAAAAGGAGAAAATTTAAAGATGAAAATAGTATATTTAGATAATGCTGCAACTACAAAAATGTCCAACAAAGTAATGGAAGAGATGACAAAATCATTTAGCGAAAATTATGGAAATCCATCTTCTGTACATTCATTGGGACAACGTGCAAAGTCAGCTATAGAAAGGGCAAGACATATTGTAGCACAGAATTTGAAAGTTGAAACGACTGAAATTGTGTTTACATCTGGCGGAGCTGAGGGGAATAATCTTGCGATAAGGGGATTTTTAAAGGCGAACAATGATAAAGGAAAACATATTATAACATCTAAGATTGAGCATTCTACGATTTTAAAAACCTTTGAGCAGCTGGAAAATGAAGGGTATGAAGTTTCATATATTGGTGTCGATGAAAAGGGAGTTGTGGATATTGAAAAATTGAAGCAGGAATTGAGGGAAGATACGGCACTTGTTTCGATAATGTTTGTGAATAATGAAACTGGGGTTATTCAGCCGATTAAGGAAATTGGGGAAATTTTGGCAGAGAGAAATATATTTTTTCATGCAGATGCAGTTCAGGCAATAGGAAAATTGAAAATTTTACCAAAAGATTTGAAGATAACTGCTTTGACAGCAACAGCTCATAAATTTTACGGGCCTAAGGGAGCAGGATTTGTATTTATTGATAAAAAATATTCACTTGAAAAGGAAATCTGGGGTGGCTCACAGGAAAGGAACAGAAGGGCTGGAACAGAAAATGTTCACGGAATTTTGGGACTTGGTGTGGCACTTGAGGAAGTTTATGAAAATTTGGAAGAAATATCAGAAAAAGAAGATAAACTGCAAAATTATCTAGAAAATAAACTGAAAACTGAAATTAAAAAATTAGGTAAAAAAGTACGGATAAATGGAGAAAAATCCAATAGAATAAAAACAACAACAAACGTTTACATAGAAGGAGTGGATATTCAAATGCTGCTGGTAGCACTAGATTTAAGAGGAATCTGCATAAGCGGCGGTTCAGCATGCATGTCAGGCTCGCTTGAAAATTCGCACGTTTTGAAGGCTATGGGACTTATCGATGAGGAGTTGAAAGGTTCATTTAGAATTAGCATTGGGAAAGACACTACTGTTAAAGAAATAGATTATTTTATAGAAAATTTAATTGAAGTTATTTAAATATAAAAATGCAAAACAGGTTATCAGGTAGTCTTTTTACAAAAAGAATAGAAAATGAGAAAGCAAAATTTAATAAATTGTTAGTAGAAAGGGAATTAAAATGAATAATATAAAAGCAATATTTATGGATTTGGATGGAACGGTGCTAACAAGTGAGCATAAGGTTTCGGAAAATTTGATAAGAAAATTGAGAGAAGTGGAAGAAAAAGGAGTGAAAATATTTATTGCGACTGGAAGAACCTTTTCTTCGTCAAAGCCTTTTGTGGAAATGCTGGGGATAAAAAATCCAGTAATTAATTATAATGGCGGAAGAATTACAAATCCTTTGAATAGTGAAGTTATTTTTGAGAAACCTGTTGAGGCACAGGATGTTAAGGAACTTATTAAAGTTTCGAGGGAAAAAAGAATTCATTTGAATTTATATATGGATGACAAATTATATATTGAAAATGAAACAGATGAAGGTGCAAAATATTCAGAAAGCGTGGAAATTCCATATTATGTGAAAAATTTTGACGAATTTATTGGAAAAACTTCTACAAAAGCGTTATTTATTGCAGAAAATTCGATTTTACTGGAGTTAAAAAAGGAATTGGAAGAAAAATTGCCACATATTAATTTTGTATTTTCAAAACCGCATTATTTAGAATGCTTGAATAAGGAAGTAAATAAAGGGCTGGCAATAAAGGAACTGTTGAAAAAATATGATATTTCTCCAGAAGAAACAATGGCATTTGGGGATCAGTGGAATGATTTGGAAATGTTGAAGTTTGTGAAATATGGGTATCTTATGGGGAATGCTACGGAAGAGCTGAAACAGGAATTTTCAAAAGAAAGAATTACATTGTCAAATGATGAAGATGGAATTTATGAAATAATAAAAGAACTTTAGGTATTTTATAAAAATAGAAATTAGGTAGAAATTATGGAAAATAAATTTGTACATTTGAAATTGCATACGGAGTATTCACTGCTTGAAGGAGTAGGGAAAATAGATGAATATGTTGAAAAGGCTAAGAAAATAGGAGTAAAAGCACTTGCAATTACCGATACTTCGATGTTTGGGGCAATCGAGTTTTTTAAGAAGTGTAAAAATGCTGGAATAAAGCCGATTATTGGACTTGAGGTGTTTCTTGATGGACTGGAGAAAGTAGGGGAGTTTTCGCTTACTTTACTTGCTAAAAATCAGAATGGGTATAAGAATTTATCAAAATTGTCGTCAATTTCATATAGCAGATTTACACGGAATCGGAATAAAATTAAGTATGATGAATTGAAAAAATATTCAGATGACTTGTATATTTTGTCAGGTGGCATAAATAGTGAGGTTGTAAAGGGTATTCTAGATTTGGAAAATACTCAAGTTAGAAGGGTTATTGAGAAACTTGGTAAGGATTTTGGGGATAATTTTTTTATTGAAGTTCCTGCTGTGGAAAGGCTGGGAAAGGCTAGGAAAATGCTTTTTGACATTGTGCGTAAAAATAAATTTGATAATTTTGTTATTACAAACGATGTTTATTATCCAAATCGGGAAGATGCAGTTTTGCAGAAAATTGTGGAATCAATAAAAGAGGGAAGCAAAATTGATACAGAAAAATCGGAAAATAGTGAAATTTTGTATGATGACCTATATCTAAAATCTGAAAATGAAATAGAAAAAAGTTTTGAAAATAAGGAATATAGCGAGTTTTATGAAACTGGAATTAATAATGTGGAAAAAATTGTGGAAAACTGCAATGTTGATTTTGAGTTTCATCATTTTAAATTTCCAAAATATTCGTTGCCACAAAATGTAAGTGAAAAGGAATTTTTGCGAAATCTAGTATTTGAGGGGCTTTTTCACAAATACTTGAAAAAATCTGTTTCAGATTCTGAAAAATTGCAGCTGGATAAAAATTTTGAGATAATTGAAAAAGAGATTGCAAAAGATGAAATTGCTGGGCAGAAATTGAAGGAAGTTAAAATTCGGGAAGAATTATTAAAAAATAATTTGGAAAATGTTTTGGAGCGTGCAGAGTATGAGCTGGAAATTATTGATAAAATGGGATACAATGGATATTTTATCATTGTCTGGGATTTTATAAAATTCTCACGTGAAAATGGGGTTTATGTTGGGCCTGGAAGGGGTTCTGCGGCTGGGAGCATTGTTTCGTATGCCTTGAATATTACGGAAATTGATCCGATTGAATATAATCTGATTTTTGAGCGGTTTTTGAATCCTGAACGTATTTCGATGCCTGATATTGACATAGATTTTGATCAGGAACAGCGGGAAATTGTCATAAATTATGTGGTGAATAAATATGGGGCGGAATACGTGGCACATATTATTACGTTTGGAACGCTAAAGGCTAGGCTTGCGATTCGTGATGTGGGGCGTGTGTTAAATGTTTCGCTTGTAAAAGTGGATAAAATTGCTAAAATGATACCGTTTAATACGGAACTGAAAGATGCCTTGAACAATATCCCTGAAATTAGAAAAATGTATGAAACTGACAGGGAAATAAAAAGGGTGATTGATTATTCGCTTAAATTGGAGGGAAAAGTGCGGCACGCCTCTGTTCATGCTGCTGGAGTCGTTATTTCCAAAGATGTGCTAAGTGATGAGATTCCGACATATTCAGATGGAAAAACGAAAATTGTTTCGACGCAATATCAAATGAAGGAACTAGAAGAGCTAGGAATTTTAAAAATGGATTTTCTTGGTTTGAAAAATCTTACGATTTTGCGAAAAACTGTGGAAAATATTGAGAAAAGAAGAAAAACAAAGATTGTATTAAATGACATTCCGCTAAATGATGAAAAAACTTATGAATTGCTTACAAAAGCTGATACAATGGGAGTTTTTCAATGTGAGTCGGCAGGAATCAGAAGTCTTATGAGAAAAATGAAAATTGAAAAATTTGAAGATATAATAGCTCTTTTGGCACTTTATCGTCCAGGTCCTTTGCGAAGTGGAATGGTGGATGATTTTATTAATGTGAAAAATAACAGGACTGAAATAAAATATATTGATAATTCACTAAAATACATACTTGAGGAAACTTACGGAATAATTCTGTATCAGGAGCAGGTTATGAAAATTGTGAGTGAAATGGCAAATTATTCACTTGGGGAAGCTGACGAGCTGCGGCGTGCGATTGGAAAGAAAAATCCTGAATTAATGAAAAAAAATCGTGAAAAATTTGTAACAAATGCCCAAAATAAGGGAGTTTTATCGAAAAAGGCAAACGAAATTTATGATTTAGTGGAAAAATTTGGTGGATATGGATTTAACAAGTCACATTCGGCGGCTTATGCTTTGATTGTTTACTGGACAGCGTATTTTAAGGCAAATTATCCATTGGAATTTTTTGCTGCGATAATGACAACCGAAGTACATAATCTGGATAGATTTGTTGTTTTTGTGAATGAAGCGAAGGAAAAGGGGATTAATATATTTTTGCCAGATGTGAATTTATCTGACTATGATTTTGGAATTGAAGAAAGTTTTGAAAATAATAATGAAATAAAAAAAATAGGAATTAGATTTGGACTATTTGCGGTAAAAGGTATTGGAGCGGCTTTAATTAATGAAATAAAAAAAGAAAGAAAAAATGAGGAATTTTCCTCTTATGAAGATTTTGTTTATCGAATGAAACAAAATGGGATTACGAAAAAGCAGCTGGAATCACTTATTTTATCAGGAGCTTTAGATAAATTAAACGGGAATAGATTTGAAAAATATAAATCTATTGATAAAATTTTAGAATATAGCCAGAAAAAATATGAATCTGAAGAGGATTTGCAAATGATTTTATTTAGTGGCGAGAAGGAATTTAAAGGTAAGTTTGAAATGGAAAAGGCTGATGAATTTCTTCAAAAAGTTTTGCTTGAAAATGAGAAAGAATATCTTGGAATTTATGTTTCAAGCCATCCCTTAAATGAGAAAAAAAATCTAATAAATATAATTTCCCATAATAAAATATCAGAAATTTCTCAAAAAGAGCTAAAAAAAGTACGAATTATCGGAATAATAAAAAACGTAAAAAAATTTGCAACACGGGCTGGAAAAGAGCCAATGGTAAAATTTGAAATGGAAGATTTTCAAAAAAGTATTGAAGTAATCTGTTTTCCAAGAGAATACATAACTTTTGGCTATAAAATCACAGAAGGGCAGATTATGGTGCTGGAAGGAATTGTAAATTCTGAGCAAAATAGAAATACAGTTATTTTAAATAATATTTGTAACATTGAAAATCTGGAAGAAAATAAAAATCTGAAATTATACATCTTAATCGACGAAGAAGTGAAAGAAACAAATCAAAAATTGAAAGAGATTATTTTAAAAAATAAAGGCGATAGTCAAGTATTTTTGGCATTTAAAACGAATGAGAAAAAGGAAGTTGTGAAATTGTCTAAGAAGTATAATGTGAATTTGTCGCTGAAATTTATTAGAAAAGTTGCAAAATTGCTTGGAATTGAGAGAATAAAACTAAGATAAATAGTTTTTTATAAAATAGATTTTATTATAAAAATTATAGTTAAGAAAATTTATAAAATGATTTAATTAAGTAGGAATAAGTTTAATCTTAAATTTTTTTATAGAATTAAAATTTAGATTATCGAATAGTCCTGATATATTTATTTGATTTTAAAAAGAATTAGGTATATAATAAGAGAAAATTTAAAGGAGCGAGAAGATGAATTTTTTTACAAAAAAATTGAAAAACTTTTTTTCAGTAATATTTGTTATAGCGATATTTATTACATTTACTGTTTTAACGTTTTCAGAAAATTCAGAATTTCTGGCAATTGGGAATTTAAAAATTGTACGGCAAGAGCCATTGGTAATAAAAAGGGAGGATTTAAATATTACAATTGAAAAAAATAGGACAATAAAAGTAAATAGTGTCTATACATTTGAAAACATTGGAAATTACAATGTAAAATCAACATTTATGTTTTGGCTTGATACAAATGTGGAAAAGACTGATAAAAAGGATTTTAGTAATAAAAATACAAATAATCGGGGAAAATTTGTAAAAAATATAAAATTTCTAACAGACTATAAAAAAGCACAAAGTCTGCGGGCAGTCATTAACTTTGATGAAAGTATTTATGAAAATCAAGTCACAGATAATATTCAGCGTGAATGGTTTGCCATTTCAAAAATAATTCCATCAATGGAAGAAGGAAAAGTGGCTGTTTATTATGACTTAATAAATACTAAATTTTCAAGAAATAAAGATTTTGTGTATAGTTTTGATTTAGTGGAAAACTTTTTTAATAAGAATAAAGCAGAAATTTTATACGTAAATATTTATAATAAATCAGATTTAAAAATTAAGAATATAGATTTTAAAGACTATGAATTTAAAAATATCAGTAAAAATAATAAAAAAGAGCATTACCAGCTGCTTGAAGGTGGAATAAATTTAGATGGCAAACTTGTGATAAAATTTGAGTAGATTTTAAATTTATTTGAGATAAAAATTAAATATAAAAAACGAAAAGAGGAAAAATGAGGATTGTAGCAGGAACATTGAAAAATAGAAGAATAAAATCAAGAGAAGGAAGAGAAACCAGACCTACGCTAGAAAGAATAAAAGAGGCAATTTTCAGCATAATTGGAGAAAAAGTTGTGGAGGCAAAATTTCTGGACTTGTATTCAGGAACTGGGAATGTTTCATTTGAAGCACTTAGCCGTGGGGCAAAAAGAGCAATTATGATTGAGGAAGATAAGGAGGCTCTTAGAATAATTATTGAAAATGTAAATCATTTAGACATGGAAGAAAAATGCCGTGCCTATAAAAATGATGTTTTTCGTGCGATAGAAATTCTGGCAAGAAAAAATGAAATATTTGACATAATCTTTTTAGATCCGCCTTACAAGGAAAATATTTCAACGAAAACGATTGAAAAAATTTCGGAAGAAAATCTTTTGGAACGAGATGGAATTATAATTTCAGAACACAGCACGTATGAGAAAATGGCGGATAAAATAGGTAATTTTGTGAAGTACGATGAGAGGGATTATAATAAGAAGGTAGTTAGTTTTTATAGGTTTGATGATTAAATAAAAAATATGAAGGAGAAAATAAAAATGGCAGTAAAAAAACAAAGTTATGAAGAAAATATTGCACAAATTGATGAAATTTTGGAAAAATTGGAAAGTGAGGAATTATCACTAGATGATTCAATTTCTGAATACGAGAAGGCGATTAAACTGATTAAGGATTCGGAGAAATTGCTTGAAGCTGGGGAAGGGAAAGTTATGAAGGTACTTGAAAAAAATGGAAAAGTGGAAATGGAAGAATTTGAATAGAAAAAGTAAATATTAAATTAAATAAAAGGCTGTTTGATAACTATGTAAATTTGGATATGGTTAAATAATACTAAACCCAGTTTAAATAACGAACTTATCACAAACTTTTCCAAATTAATATTTCAAAATAATTAAAATATAATTTTCACTTTTTAAGTGGAGAATAGTATAAGTCACAAGGGGTTAAGACCTCTTGTCTAAAATAAAAGATATTGAATGACGGGAGATAAAATGTTACGGGAATATTTGGAAGAAAAAAAAAAGATTGTGGAAAGCAGTCTAATAGAATTGCTTGGGAATTATAGGGGTAAATATCCTGAAAAATTGGCAGAGGCAATGGAATATGCAGTTATGAACGGAGGAAAGCGAATACGTCCTATTTTGATGTATATGATTTGTGATTTGTTTGAAAAAAATAATTGTAAAAGTTATGATAAAATTAAGGAAATTGCTGCTGCACTTGAATTTATACATTGCTATTCACTTGTTCATGATGATTTACCAGCGATGGACAATGATGATTACAGGCGTGGTAAACTTACAGTTCACAAAAAATACAATGAAGCAATTGGGGTTCTTGTGGGAGATGCTCTTTTGACGGAAGCCTTTGGGATAATTGCAAATTCTAAAAAATTGGAAGATAAAAATAAGGTTGAAATTATTTCGAAATTGTCTGAATATGCAGGATTTTTTGGAATGGTCGGAGGGCAGTTTGTAGATATGGAGTCTGAAAATAAACAAGTGGAAATCGACACATTAAAATATATTCATGCTCACAAGACTGGAAAATTGCTGACTGCTGCGATTGAATTACCAATGATTGCTTTGGATATTGAAAGTGAAAAGCATGAAAAAATGGTAGAATATTCAAAATTATTGGGAATCGCCTTTCAGATTAAGGATGATATTTTGGATATTGAAGGGAATTTTGAGGAAATTGGTAAAAAATCGAATGATGTGGAAAATGAAAAAACTACTTATCCTAGCATTTTTGGATTGGATGAAAGTAAAAGGCTACTTCAGGAATATTTGAAAAAAGCAAGAAAAATTATTATTGATGACTTTAATGGGAATCAATTGTTTTTGGAATTGACGGATTATTTTGGGAATAGGAAAAAATAAATAGTTAAATATATTGAAAATTATAATTTAAATGGGAGAAAAAATGTTTATCGAGAAGAAAAACTACTTTTATATTGAAGAATTTGAAAAATATGGAATAACAGCAGTTTATACCAAAAAAATTGCTGGAAATATGTCTGATTATTGTCCACTTGGAAATCAGGAAGAAGGAATACAGAAAAAAAATCGGAAAAAGTTGTTAAAGGAGCTGGATTTAGAAGATAAACAAGAAGTTATGGCTTTTCAGACACATTCTAACAATGTGAAAATTATTGATGAAAATACAAGGAAATATTATTATGAAAAACAAGATGATATTGATGGATTTTTGACAAAAAGAAAAGATATTGCGATTTTTACGTTTTATGCAGATTGTCTGCCAATTTTTGTTTATGATAAGGAAAATCAAGTTATCGGGGTCTGGCATTCGGGATGGCCTGGAACGTTTAAAGAAATGATGAAATCTGGACTTCTGGAAATGAAAAAAAATTATGGAACAAAAGTTGAAAATGTAATAATGGGATTGGGAATTGGAATGCAGCAAAAATTTTATGAAGTTGGAATGGAATTTTATGAGAATTTTGCAAATAAATTTGGAAAAGAGAGTGAACTGGTGCAAAAATCATTTGAATGGAATGAAAATACTGGGAAATATCACTTTGATAATACAAAATTTAATGAAATAATGGCTTTATCACTTGGAATAAAACCAGAAAATCTGATTATTTCCTATGAAGACACGTATGGTAAAATTGATAAAATGGGAAATATAAGTGATAAATTTCATTCTCATAGACGAGAAGGGAAAAGTGCTGGAAGGGCTACGGCTATGATTAGTTTTAAATAAAAAAGGGAGGAGACAAATTTATGAAAAAAATTTTATTTTTAGTATTTTTAATGATAGAAGCAATAGGATTTTCAGTTAATTGCAATTGGTATACAGGGAATACAGAATCTGCAAGTAAAATGGTAGAACTGGTTAAAAATACAAAATTAACAGATAAAATTTATTGTGATGTAGAAAAAAATAAAATGGTATATGAAACAGAGGATAAAAATAATGATAGTTTTATGGAAGTAGGGTTAATTTATAACAAAGGAAGCAAAAAGGGGCTTACCTATATTGAAATTGCTAATTATTTGGATGAATTTGAAAAGGATGTAATTAAATTATATCCTTGGAAAAATTTGACAGAGTTAGAATATAGTAATTCTCCAGAATATTATAAATACAGAATGTATATTTACAGTCCTGAAAATAAGGATGAATTTATGATTTATATGATTCTTTATGATACAATAAATGGTGAATGGAAGCGTTTTTATAGTAAAGATTTTTGGAATAAAAATGATGAGAATGCTGTTGAAATGATAGAAATTATGGAAAAAGTGGGAGCAAGGGCAACAGATGATATAGTTTATTAAAAAAGTGATTTTTAAGTAAAATAGTTTATAGAAGAGTTACACAATAATGAATAATAGGAGATAAATAATGAATTTTTTAATAAAAATATGGATTTCATTCATTTTAGATTTAATTTTTGGAGATCCAGAAAAAATTAGACATCCAGTCCAGATTATTGGTAAAATGATTACATTTTTAGAGAAAAAATTATATGGGAAAAAAGGAAGCTTTGCTGGTGGAGTAGTTTTAGGTATTTTAGTAGTTGCAAGTACATTTTTTGTAATGTATGGATTTGTGGAATTGACAAAAATTGTAAAAGTTTTGGAAATTTTGGAAATTTATTTGATGTATACAGTATTTTCAGTAAAATCACTGGCCCGTGAAGGAAAAAGAGTTTATAAAATTTTAAAATTAGGAAATCTGAAAGTAGCAAGGGAAAAATTGTCTTATTTGGTTTCAAGAGATACTGAAAAGATGGATAAAGTTATGATTATTAGAAGTACGATGGAAACTATTTCGGAAAATATGGTGGATGGAGTGATTGCACCGATGTTTTATATGTTTTTGGGTGGTCTTCCACTGGCGATGGCTTATAAGGCGATAAATACTCTCGATTCAATGGTTGGATATAAAAATAAGAAGTATGCGAAATTTGGTATGTTTTCAGCAAAATTAGATGATATGGCAAATTTTGTTCCTGCTAGAATTTCTGGAATTTTCATAACGATGGCAAGTTATACTTTAAGATACAATTATAAAAATGCCTGGAAAATATTCAAAAGAGATAGAAAAAATCACGCAAGTCCAAATTCTGCTCATCCAGAAAGTGCTGTAGCTGGAGCATTGGGAGTTCAGTTTGGTGGAAAAGTTTCATATTTTGGAAAAGAAGTAAAAAAGCCGACAATTGGAGATAAATTAAAAGAATTTAGATTAGATGATATAAAAAAAAATATATTATTAATGTATATGACAAGTTTTGTCTCAATCTGCTGTTTTTCTACAATTTATTTAGTTTATTTAATGTTATAAATTTTAAATTACATTTAAGTTTTGTGTACACAAGGGGTTAAAACCCCTTGCTAAATCAAAAACTATTTATAAATAAATAACAAGATTTCTCTTAATAATTTACAAGCTAATGCTGTAGATTGCCCAGATTGATCATATACAGGCGACAGTTCATTCATATCAAGTCCAACAATATTTAACTGAGAAATTTTTTCTATCGCCTTATGAAGTTCCACAAAAGTGACTCCGCCCGCTTCAGGCGTTCCAGTTCCTGGAAACTCAGATGGATCAAGTACATCTAGATCCAATGTAAAGTATACTGGTTTCCCTTTCAATTTTTCCACAACTTCATCAAGTCCATCAAAATTAAATTTTGTTGTGTGAAGATGTTCCTTTGCAAACTTCCATTCATCTCTTTCTCCACTTCTTATTCCAAATTGAAAAATCTTACCATCTCCAACAATATCCCAGCATCTTCTAATTACAGAAGCATGCGAATAATACTGCCCTAAATATTCATCTCGCAAGTCAGTATGCGCATCAAACTGTATAATATGCAAATCTGGATATTTCTCAGCAACCGCCTTCACAGAGCCCAATGTTACTGAATGTTCTCCACCAATCATAAACGGAATTTTCCCATCCTTCAAAATTTTTGCCGTTTCATCTTGAATATCATGTAGCGTACTTTCCGAATTTCCAAACGAAAGCTCCAAATCTCCCCCGTCAAAAACATTTATATCTTCCAAATCCTTATCCTGATAAGGACTATAAGTTTCTATCCCAAAACTCTCATTTCTCATAACCGCCGAAGCAAACCTAGTCCCTGGCCTAAATGAAGTTGTACTGTCAAACGGTGCTCCAAAAATAGCGATTTTGCTCTCATTATATTCATTATCACACCCTATAAATGTATGTATATTTTTATTTTTCATATAAATTCTCCTTCTAGTTTTTATTCTAATTATTTTATTAAATCTTTCACATAATTTGGCAAAGCAAATGCCCCTTTATGCAATTCCGTATTATAATATCTTGTTTCTATCCCAAACTTATTCCATTCATCTGCCTTCAAATCTCCTACAGGATTGTATTTTTTTGAAGCAAAGCCAAATAGCCAATGTCCTGACGGATATGTCGGTATATGCAGCTGATAAACTGTTGCAAATGGGAAAACTGCTCTTAACTGTTTATTTGCTCTTGCTGTTGCTTTAGCATCTGCCTCATAATATGGACTTTCGTGCTGATTTACAAGGATTCCATCTTCTTTTAATGCGTTAAAGCAATTTCCATAAAATTCCCTCGTAAATAAATCTTCTCCAGGCCCAAATGGATCTGTCGAATCCACAATTACAATGTCATATTCATCTGTCTTGGAACGTACAAATTTCAATCCATCCTCGTAATAAATACAAACTCTTTCATCATCCAGCTTATTCGCTGTCTTAGGCAAATATTCACGGCAAACATCAACAACCATCTTGTCAATTTCCACCATATCAATTCGCTCAATATGTTCATATTTTACAAGTTCACGGACAGTCCCGCCATCTCCAGCACCAATAACCAATATTTTCTTAGCTTTAGGATTTACCGCCATTGGAATATGTGTTATCATCTCATGATAAATAAACTCATCCTTTTCTGTTAACATCATAAATCCATCCAGCGTTAGAAACCGCCCAAATTCCTGCGATTCAAAAATATCTATTCGCTGAAAATCACTCTTCACACTAACCAATTGCTTATCAACCTTTATAGAAAATCGAACATTTTTCGTATGCTCTTCTGTATACCATAATTCCATCTGCTATACTCCTTTCAATTTGTATTACCTTTTTTATAAAAATCTTACAATAAAAAAATATCTAGTATTTTATTTTCAATATTTCTTACTTTGAAACTTTTTTAATTCCTCAGTTTTTCCACTTTTTATAATTTTGTTCTATTTTCTTACATTCATTAAACGTTTCTCAAATAATTTTCCTTAACCTTAACCCTATTTAACCATCCTGTCAAAAAATCATTCTGAGTCGCATCTCTTTTAGCAAGATATTTATAGTATTCACGCTGTAAACTGTGATATACAACCAAAAATTTATCTGGATTAACTTCATTTAAATATTTTAGCGTCTGAGTTCCAATTGCTCCATCCATACTCACAACATTTTTACCATAAACCTTATTCACAGCCTCCTGTGCCTTTTTAATTCCATATCTCCCAGCATTTACTGAAAAATCAAATATACTTAATGCCATTTTATCATTTTTCACTTGATCCAATTTTCTAGCCTTGTAATATTTTTCCTCATAAATTTTCTGTGCCATTACTTTTGTTAAATCTTTCATATTTCCTTTGTACCCACATTCTCTGGCTCTTTCTTTAGTAATTCCGTACTTTGTTTCCCCGCCTTTATCATTCTTATCATTAGAGTAGCTTCCTTCAACTAGCAAAATATAATTAAAAAATTTCAAAAATCTGCTGTCAGCCATTTTTATTTCCTTCTTTCATTTATTTTAAGTGGAATTCTGCAGATATTGTCTACATTTTTATGTCAAAAATTTCACTCCAAAACAACATTTATCTTTTCAACATGCATATCTTCAGTTCCCGTAAGCAAACATCCTTTTTCCTTTGCATATTCAATATAATTTATAATTTCCTCTGTGATTCGCTCTCCCGGTGCCAAAATCGGTATTCCTGGCGGATAAGCCATAACAAATTCCCCGCTTATTTTACCAGCACTTTCCTTTATGGGAACCATTTCCTTTTCTGAATAAAAGGCTTTTTGTGGCGGAAGCACAACATCAGGGTTTATATATTCATGATCAAACATTCCTGTAGAATCTTTTGAGTAAAGCCGTTTAATTTCTGCAAGTGAAGAAATTAGCCGCTCTATTTCCAAACCTCTGTCCCCAGCTGAAATTATTGCCAAAATATTTCCCAAATCTCCAAATTCAATCTGAATTTCATAATCATCTCGCAAAATATCATAAACTTCAATTCCAGCAAGTCCAATATCCTTTGTATACACAGATAATTTTGTTGTATCAAAGTCATAGACCGAATCTCCATCAATCAGTTCCTTCCCATACGCATAATATCCACCTAGTTTATTAATTTCATTTCTGGCATATTCTGCAAATTTAACCGTCTTTTCAAAAAGTTCCTTCCCATTTATTGCTAAATTTTTTCTTGCCACATCAAGCGATGTCATAAGCAAGTATGAAGAACTTGTAGTTTGAGTCAAATTAATAATTTGACGGACATAATCGGCATTTATTCGCTCTCCACTTAACAAAATCGAACTTTGTGTTAAAGAACCGCCTGTCTTATGCATACTAATCGCCGCCATATCCGCTCCAGCTGCCATTCCTGAAATTGGTAAATTATCGTCAAAGGAAAAATGTGCTCCATGTGCTTCATCAACTAACACAAGCATATTATTTTCATGTGCCAGTTTTACAATAGATTTTAAATCTGAACAAATCCCATAATAAGTGGGATTATTCACTAGTATTGCTTTTGCATCAGGATTTTCATGAATTGCTTTTTTTACATCATTAATTGACATTCCAAGTGATATTCCCAGTTTCTTGTTAAGCCCGGGATTAATATAAACTGGGATTGCTCCGCAAATTACCATCGCATTAATGGCACTTCTATGCACATTTCGTGGAATAATGATTTTATCTCCAGCCTTGCAAGTTGCCATAATCATAGCCTGTACAGCCCCAGTCGTTCCACTTACCATAAAATAAGCCTCTTTTGCCCCAAAAGCCTCCGCTGCTATATCCTGTGCCTCTTTAATAACCGAAGTCGGATGGCATAAATTATCAAGCGGCTTCATCGAATTAACATCCATCTGCATTGCATCCAGCCCAATAAAATCCCGAAACTCCTTATTTCCACGCCCTCCTTTATGCCCTGGCACATCAAATCTCACAACCCTGTTAGAAAGATGATTTTTCAACGCATCAAAAAGAACAGTCTTATTTTGTCTATCTTTATCAATATTTTTCCCCATTTCTTCAACTCCTTTCATATTTTTTAATTTATTTATAATTTTAAATCCCAAAATTTTTTATTAAACATTTAGACAATTTACGTTTACATTTTGATTAGTAACTATTTTTTTGTAATTTATATGTTTTTTCTTTTCACTTCGCTCAAACAGTAATTTTTATTTCCAAAAAATCACAACATTTCTGATTCAATTATAACAATTATTTTACTTAATTATTTTCATGAATATAATTAAAAAATTTTTTATAAATTTCCGAGATTTTAATTTTTCAGTAAAAGACAACTTGTTTGAGCTTTTCTGTTATATTTGAATTAAATAACGATCTTATGAAATTAAAATAACTTTTGTTAAAAGCGAGTTTTGTCTTTTGCTGTAAAATTGAAATTCGAGAAGCGGGAGTGCAGAGGTATGGCGTTTGATACCTCTGCTTTAAAAAAAATTAATATAAATAAAAATAAGAGAAATACTATTATTAATCAAAATACTTTAGAAACCAAAATATAAAAAATATTTTTTTGATATTTAATTTAAGTGTAGAATGATTTTAATAAATATTCATTCCACTATAAATTTCAATCATTTCCTTCCTAAGTCTATCTGTAATTTCCAATCTTTTTTTAGGTGCAATTTCATAGACATCCTGATTAAAAAGATAATTTTTAAGCTCAATTTCCTTTATAAGCATTTTTGTATGAAAAATGTTGGACTGATACACATTTACATCTATCGCATCATAAATTTTCAGCTTTTCAGGATCAATATAGTCCTGAATAGAAGTTATATTGTGATCTGTAAAAAATTTCTTTCCTGAAATATCCCTTGTAAATCCACGTATTCTGTAATCAATTGTAATTATATCCGAATCAAAGCTGTCTATCAAATAATTTAACGTATTTAATGGAGAGATTTCCCCACAAGTTGCAATATCAATATCCACTCTAAAAGTAGAAATTGAATTATCTGGATGGTATTCTGGGAAAGTATGCACTGTTATATGGCTTTTATCCAAATGAGCATGAACCGTATCAGTGTCCTGGCTTGTATTTTCCTTTTTCATATTCTGACTATCTATCCCAATTTCCTCAAAGAATGGCTTTCCTTGATTACAAGATTTATCAATATTCTCAGGACTTATCCTTTCTTCTGCAATCAAAACATTTACAGAAGCTCCTTGTGGCTCATAATCCTGCTTTGATATATTCAAGACTTGTGCCCCTATCATTTCTGCCACACGAATAAGTATTTTTGTAAGTCTTTCTGAATTATATTGCTCGTCAATATATGCAATATAGTCCTTCTGCTCCCTCTCTGTTTCCGCATAGCAAATATCATAAATATTAAAACTTAATGTTTTTGTTAAATTATTAAATCCATATAGCTTAATTTTATTATTTTCCAACTCATTCATCACTTCCTCTCTCATTTCATAAATTTCATTCATAGCAATATTAAAAATCTGTCTATTCCCCTAAATTCTATTCATAATTCGTAACTTATTTTTTCGACAAATTATAACATTTATATACAATTTTTACAATGAAAATTATAAAATGAACTTTCAAAAAAAATCACAGCTAAATTAATAACTGTGAGTTTAAATATTTTATTCTGTCATTTTAACATTTTTATTTCATAAAATCATTCTATACTTTACTATCCTATTTTCACACCCCATCACATAAATCTCATTCTCAATTACACAAATTTTTACAATTCTTTCCTTCAATACTCTTTCCTGTTTTAAAATATCGAACTTACTATCTGTAATTATTAATTCTCCGTTTTCCAAACCAATAAAATATTTCCCTTCAAATTCTTCAATGTATGTTATTTTTCTGTCTGAAATTTTTATTGAATTATAAAGCTCCTGATCCAAAATATTCCATATTTCAACTTCACCATCTTCTGTTCCTGCAAAATACTGAAGTCCAACTATTTTTGAATAGGCATGATTGTTTTCTGTCTTTACTTCAAATATTTTTTTTAATCTGTTTTCAAAGATATTTATTGTATTTATTTGCTTATGATCTTCCCTAAATTTAATTATAACATTTTCTCCACTTGTAAATATCTTGTAATTTCCATTTTTTTTACATTTTGAAAGTTTTGTGGAAATTAATTCCTTTGTATCGACATCATAAGAAAAAAGGATACTATCCTTAATATAAACAATTCTTCCGCTTGTTATAAAATTCATAACCTGAATTATATCTCCCATATCAAATACAAGCTCTACTATTCTTTTTTTATTTCCGTCACATTTATATACTTTCCCGCTTGGCGTAGAAACAAAAAATATACTAGAAACGAATAATTGATTTTTTTCTTTTATATATTTTATAATTTCACAATTTTTTACTTTTCCTCCGCTTTTCTTCTCAAATTTTCCTTTATTAAAGTATATTAACTTTTCTCCTGTTGTTATAATCCGTTTATTTATGGGTTCGACTCCAAAATCATTTATTTTTGCCTTATACTCTATATCATCTTCTAAAATTAGTTTCATATTTCCCCTCAATTAATACACAATATCTTCTGTTGGAAGATATCCTGTATTTTTCAGAATCTTTTGCATCTTCTCACTTGTTTTTGAAAAAATTTCATTATTATAATAAATTTTCCAATCCCCATCAGGTTTATCTGTATCAAAAATATATTTAAATAGCATAAAAGTATCATTTTTCTTTGCATTATATGCATAAAGCCTAAAAGTATAGTATTTCGGTTTTTTCTTCAAATTCTTTTTAGGTATATTCCTAGGAAGTAATTTTGCAACATCCTGTTGAAAATCAGTCATTATATTAAAAATATTATCATAAGTAAGCTCCTTTTTTTCATTAACATTATAGATTAGTCCCACTTCTATATTTTCCATTCCAATATAATATGTCATAAAATCACCTTCTACATCACAATAAATGTTTCCTTTTAACTGGGAATGATTTATTAATTCAATTTCCTTAGTCACATATATATCTGGATTCTTTATCCATTTACATGTATCAGCACCTGAAAATGAAATCCCCGATATTAATAAAATAAACATCATTATTAATTTTTTCACTTTTCCTCCTAAAATCTACAATTACTATACTAAAATCATTTTAAAACCAAACTCAAAGGTTATACTTTCTCTATTCAATTTTTAAATTTATTAAATTCTAAATAAACATATTTTAATCCTATATTGCTAATAATAAGTTTATCATACTTTCTTATTAATTTCAAGATTAATGTCTATGTGAAGTTTCTTTAAAGTGAAATCTAAAAATTATAATTTTTCTATAAAATATCCTAGTTTTATCCAATTTAAATCAGTTCGATTTTAAATAAACTTAAGTATGTAAAAATAAAACAAATAAATTTAATTAATACTTTAGTCATTAAAAAAGAAAATCAAATTAATGATTTTCTAAATTTTAAATTAAATATGAATTACATTAAGTATACTCATAAGAATTGGCACAACTAATATAAATAAAATCGTACTTGTAGTAACCACATTCGTAGAATATCCAATATCACCATCAGTTTCATTTACTAAGATAGGCAATGCTGCAAATACAGGGGCTGCTGACTGAATTACAAAAGTTTTTATTTCCAAATCAGCAAGTTGCACAAAATGACCCGAAATTTTTAAAAGTACAATCATAACAATTGAAGAAAATACAAATCTCCCAAGTAAAGCTAAATTTGTATCCAAGTCAAATCTAATGCTATGAAGCCCTGCATCTGCCAGTACAATTCCAATATACAGTAAAGCAAGCGGTGTTACAATACTTCCAAGATATTTAGTAGTTTCCACGATTGGGGTCATAACCTTTATTCCTGAAAGAAGTACGACAAAAGCAATAACAAAGGCAATAAGCGGTGGCGACAATAATTTTTTTAAGTTAAATCCACCTTTTCCATCTTTACTTCCTCCATTCATTGGATCATTTGCCAAAAGCATATATCCCAAAGTCCATATTGACACTGTATTAGTAATGTAATACATTAAATAGTATTTTGAGGCTGCCTCTCCAAAAAGAGCCATATTTAGTGGAAGCCCGATAAATATTGTATTTGCATTAACTACCGCATTATAAAATACTCCACGTCTTCCATCTCGCATTTTCACTATCTTTATAACTGCAAAAGCTGTAACATATCCAATAATCACTGAAGCAAATGTAAAAATTAAACGGTTTGACACTTCCTTCAGGGCATCCATATTTAAATATTTTAAAACTGAATAAAATATTGAACAAGGCAAAGCCACATTTGTTATAAGTTTTGATACATTTTCACTAAATGTATGGTGAAACCAGTGTCTTTTTTTCAAAATATAACCAATTGCAATCATAACAATGATGGGAAAAATACTTCCCAACGATTTTAAAAAAATCATTTTTCAATCCCTTCCTTTTATTTATTATTTTTTAAACTTAATTTGATAATTTTGTAAATATCATCTAACAAAAATCTAACTTTCTCAATACAGTCTTTAAATTTATAAATTAAACAAGGCAAGGACTTAAAAAATCCCTGCTCTTTCCATAATTTACTTTATAATTTAAACAATAAATCCGTATAAGTTGGAAAATCCCAATATTCCTTACCAATAACTTTTTCCAAATTATCACAAGGAACTCTCAATGCTTCAAGTCCTGATATTAATTTTTCTTTTGCTAGATCAGTTTGTTTAGAAAGATCTTCCTCGTTTGAAACTCTTGCAATTTCTTTTTCAAGCGATTTTGTTTCTTTTCTTAATGCTGTCACATTTGACAAAACATCTTTTAACAAGTCTTCCTGCTCTTTTATAAAGGCTTTTCCGTATTTTGAATTTTTTTCAATATGGTCTGCCAACAGGTTCGCAAATTTTAGAGCTGATGGCAGGATGTTTTTGTTTACAATGTCAATGAATGTTCTTGATTCGATAGTAAGCTGCTTTACATATCTTTCAGCATAAGCGTTGTATCGTGCTAATGATTCTTGTTCTGACAGCATTCCAATTCCATCTACTAATTCCAGAATTTCTGGGTCAACCATTTTCCTAAGTGCTGTGTTTGCGGAAACTTCGTTTGTAAGTCCTCTTTTTTTGGCTTCCTTAACCCATTCTTCGCTGTATCCGTTACCGTTGAAAATAATTCTGTGGTGTTTTTTGTAGGCATTTGCAATGATTTCATTTTTTATTTTTGGTAAAGTTCTCTCTGTTGCTTTTTCAAGCTTCTCAGCATATTCAGACAGCACTTTTCCTACCATGGCATTTATTACCGCCGCTGTTGTTGCTGGAGTTGAGCTTGAACCTGGCATCCTAAATTCAAATTTGTTTCCTGTGAATGCGAAAGGTGAAGTTCTATTTCTATCTCCTGAATCCATGCTGAATGTTGGAAGCACATCAACTGACAAGTTTACTTCTGAAGCTTCTGACACAGGTGCATCTTTTTTGTTTGCAATGTTGTCTAGAATTGTTGTCAATTCTTCACCTAGGAAGATTGAAATAATTGCTGGCGGTGCTTCATGCCCTCCAAGTCTATGGTCGTTTGTAGCAGTTGCAGTTGAATATCTCAGCATTGGATAATACCTGTCAACAGATTCAATTACTGCAGATGCAAAGATTAGGAAGTTTGTATTTGTCTTAGGATCTTTTAGGGCTAAACAAGTTCTTTCCGTCATCTGTTCCAAGCGACCAGTTGTTATGTTTTCCTGAACCATTTACGCCGTCAAAAGGTTTTTCGTGAAGTAATGCGACTAATCCGTGTTTTAATGCAGTTTTCTCGATTGTCTCCATTATAATCTGGTTCTGGTCTGAAGCCAAGTTTGCAACTGAAAATAATGGCGCTACTTCAAATTGGTTTGGAGCAACTTCGTTATGTCTAGTTTTTGATGGAATTCCTAATTTCCAAAGTTCCACATCGACATCGCTCATAAAGTTTATAACTTTATCTTTGATTTTTCCAAAGTAGTGGTCGTTCAGCTCTTGACCTTTTGGTGCTGGAGCTCCGAACAATGTTCTCCCAGTCAGAAGTAAATCATCCCTTGCTTCAAACAATTCTTTTTTAACCAAGAAATACTCTTGTTCAACTCCAAGTGTGTTAAATACATGCTTTGAAGTTGTATTTCCCAATGCTCTTAGCACTCTTAAAGCCTGCTCATTTATATACTTCATTGTTCTTAGCAAAGGAACTTTCTTATCCAGCGCTTCACCTGTAAATGAAATAAAGGCGGTTGGAATATATAATGTAACTCCATTTTTATTTTCTCTTATGAATGGATATGAACTTGTATCCCAAATTGTATATCCTCTTGCTTCAAATGTGCTACGAAGTCCTCCATTTGGAAATGATGAAGCATCAGGCTCACCTTTTATCAAATTGCTTCCTGAAAATTTGTAAATTAATTCTTCACTTTCAGTTGGTTCCAAAAATGAGTCGTGTTTTTCAGCTGTCAAGTCTGTTAGCGGCTGAAACCAGTGGCAGTAGTGAGTTGCTCCCCTTTTAGTTGCCCAGTCTTTTATCGCATTTGCAATTACTTCCGCAGCTTCTTTTGACAATTCTGTTTTTCCTAGTTGCGATGCTTTAAATTCTTTGAAAACTTCTTTGGAAACTCTTTTTTTAAGGTTGCTGTCTCTGAAGACGTTTTCTCCAAAACTTTTCATAGCATTTTCCATAAATTTACCTCTTTCTCTTCCATATCTTTCTTATGGCTCAGTTTTTTCACTCTCCACTTTTATAAACATAAGTTTATTATACAATGCTAGAAAATATAAGTCAAATAAAAATTTTTTTCTACTTTTTTCTATTTTTACAAACAAAAAATAATATACTTTATTTTACAACTAAAGTCATACTAATTAATAAAATATACTCACAAAAAAATACGTTATTCATATTAAATAAAATAAATGTTAAAATATAACTGAGTTATTTTACAATCAAAATTTTCAAAATTAAAAAATTATTACAAAAAACTGAAAGAGAGAAAACAAAATGAAAGACTTAACAAAAGGAAATGAACCAAAAACTATAATTTATTTTTCTTTACCAATTTTAATAGGAAATTTATTTCAGCAGATTTATAATATTTCAGACACAACCATTGTAGGAAATTTTTTAGGAAAGGAAAGCCTTGTGAATGATTTTTATAGGAAATCCTATTTTTATTTAAAAACAAGGGGTTTTGAACTGACCCCTTGTTAAATCGTAATAATTTAATTTGAGAAAATATAATCTTAGAGTACTGGCACAATAATAAATCTTCCCATTTAATATTAATTTCTATGGCTATTATAATAATTATCTATTTCATCATTGTAAAACTGTTTTGCTTTATACTGTGAATTTGCATTATTCCAATGAGTTCCTTTATAATAACAGCCTACCTCATTTTCCATATCCTCATTTGCTATTGCCAAAATTACTACTTGCCTAATCTGTGCAATTTGTTGTAAATATTCTCGATAAGCATCATCAACTTGAGTGTATGTAGCCTGTGAAAATGGAGTATTTGTTCCAGGAACTATACCTTTGTCAACTTTTTCAATTTCATTTACTGCATTGCAATATTCAGATTTTATATCCATATAAGGTTGATATTGGTCTTCTACCCCAATTAAAGTTTGTTCATATCCAAGACTTCTTTTTGAAAATGTCGAATTTTTTCCGTCATCTTTTAAATACGTATATCCGTTTATTGTTTCGTGATTAGTATCTACAGGTGGTGTAGTATTTTCATTATTTTCTGGGGTTGTTTCTGAAGTTGGACTTGTCTCTTTTGGAAAATTATCTTCAGATTGAGTTCTTTTTAATGAATAGCTGTCGTCAGAGGAATTTGCTGACATATTTTTCATTGTTAAAAATATCATAACTGCTATTACTATAAAAAGTATTACTCCGCTAACAATTAATATGACATTAGTTGTATTGCTATTACTATTCCTAGAACTTCTATTTTGATTATTATTATTACCGTAATTATTATTATTATTATTATTAGAACTTACCCCCGCTTTTTCATCCATTCTTTTTCTTATCATCTCTATCCGTGGATTTTCTGACCAGTAATATTTCGCCTCGTTTAAACATTTTACAGCTTCATTGAATCTAAAATTCTCTATAGCATTTAAGGCTCTTTCACATGCAGCTTCACTTAATTTTTTTGACTCATTATTATCATTTTTATATGTATTTTGTGGTTTGTTTATATCATCTGAGCTTTTTGAAATATTATAAGGTATTTTATTTGCTTCACAAAATCCTATAAATATGTTTTTTGCTTCCCTTTTGCTATTCAATATATTTTTTATATTATTAAAATTGTCACTTTTCTCATTTGAAATTTGCTTATCAGTAACTTCATAAATTGCTTTTATTTCTTCCAATTCTTTTTTTACTTTTATATATTTCAAATATTTCAGATATTCATCGTATTCATTCCTTTTTCCAATACTTCCAAATATCTTCTCACATTCAGTAAGTAATTTTTTCTTAGCTGAAGTTTCATTATCAGATTTAATCAAATCTTTTCTTTTTTCTTTAACAGCCTCAATAATTCCTTCTTTATTGAATTTTTTCATATTTATATTTTCAGAGTTCAAAAATTCGTATAAATCCTTTTTATCCAATATTTTTAAATTTTGCTCAACTGTCAAAAATTCATATTTTCTATTAATACACTCACAATAGTTTTTATATATTTTTTCATCATATAATTCTATTTTACCGTTTTCTTCAATCCGTTTTTTAATTAATTCTTTTTTTCTTTTAGTTCTATTTGCTATATCTTGTATTTTTTCTGATGTAATAACACTTCCCTCAAAAAATTTCAAAAATTTATCTATCGGTTCAAATAGCTTATTTTGTGCATCTTTTATTATTTCTTTTCTTTTGATGCTGTCAAGCATTTCACTTTCTATAACCCCACGTTTTAAAAGTTCACCATAATTTTTATATTTCGTGCCATTTAATGGATCTGTTTCTTTTCTTAACCATTCTTTTCTTTTCTCTTCTATTCTATTTTTTATTTTCTGCTCATTCTCTTCTGCTACTGGATAATACTCTAATTCAAGTATTTCATACCAGTTATATTCAATTTCATTTCTTTCTGTCATTCCTTTTTCTCCTTTAATTCAAATATTTATCAAAAATATTTTCTCTAATTAAAGTATACCTATATTTCCTTAAATTACTAAATCCATATATTCAAATAAAATTGTGAATACCTTCATTTAATATTGATTTCCATAGTTATTATAATAATTAACTATTTCATCTCTTTCAAATTGTTTTGCCTTATACTTGGAATTTTCTGTATTCCAACGAGTACCCTTATAAAAACATCCAGATTCTGGCTCTATTACACTATCATTTCCATTATTTAATAAGAAAACAACTTGTCTCATTTGTGCTATTTCCTGCAAGTATTCCTTATATGCATCATCAACTTCTATATATGTGGCCTGTCTAAATGGAGTATTTGTTCCAGGAACTATTCCTTCGTCTACTTTTACAATTTCATTTACTGCATTGCAATATTTCGCTTTAATATTTTCATAAGCAGATGAGTTATCACTTACACCCATCATTCCTTCTTCATATCCAAGATCTCTACTTGAAAATGTTGAAGCTTTTCCGTCATCTTTTAAATAAGTATACCCGTTTATTGTTTCGTGATTAGTATCTACAGGTGGTGTAGTATTTTCATTATTTTCTGGGGTTGTTCCTGAAGTTGGACTCGTCACTTTTGGAAAATTATCTTCAGATTGAGTTCTTTTTTCGTCAGAAGAATTTGCTGACATATTTTTTATTGTTAAAAATACCATAACTACTATTACTATAAAAAGTATTACTCCGCTAACAATTAATATGACATTAGTCCCATTGCTATTACTATTCCCAGAACTTCTATTTTGATTGTTGTTATTACCGTAATAATTATTAGGACTTGCCCCCGCTTTTTCATTCATTCTTTTTCTTATCATCGCTATTCGTGGATTTTCTGGCCAGTAATACTTTGCTTCATCCAAACATTTTACAGCTTCATTGAATCTAAAATTCTCTATAGCATTCAAGGCTCTTTCACAGGCGGCTTCACTTAATCTTTTTGCATCATTTTGACGTGTTTCTTGCGGTCTATTTGAATCATCTGATCTTTTTGAAATATTATAGGATATTTTATTTGCTTCACAAAATCCTATAAATATATTTTTAGCTTCCTTTTCACTATTCAATATATTTTTTATATTATTAAAATTATCATTTTCCTTATTCGATACTTGTTTATCAGTAACTTCATAGATAGTTTTTATTTCTTCCAGTTCCTTTTTTACATTTACATATTTTAAATATTTAAGATATTCATCATATTCATTTCTTTTTCCGTTATTCCCAAATATCTTCTCACATTCCGTAAGCAATTTTTTCTTGGCTGAAGTCTCATTATCAGATTTAATTAGATTTTTTCTTTTTTCTTTAATCGCTTCAATAATTCCCCCTTCATTCAATCTTGTTGCATTTATATTTTCAGAATTAAGAAACTTATATAAATCCTTCTTATCCAATATTTTTAAATTTTGTTCAACTGTCAAAAATTCATATTTTCTATTAATATATTCACAATAATTTTTGTATATTTTTTCATCATATAATTCTATTTTACCATTCTCTTCAATTCTTTTTTTTATTAGTTCTTCTTTTCTCTTAGTCTTATCGGCTATCTCTCTTATTTTCTTTGATGTAATAATACTTCCTTCAAAATACTTCAAAAATTTATCTATCGGTTCAAATAGCTTATTTTGTGCATCTTTTATCAATTCTCTTCTTTTAGTGCTGTCAAGCATTTCACTTTCTATAACTCCATGCTTTAAAAGTTCACCATAATTTTTATATTTTGTACCATTTAATGGATCAGTTTCTTTTCTTAGCCATTCCTTCCTTTTTTCTTCTATTCTAGCCTTTATTTTTCCTTCATTTTCTTCAGCAGCCGGATAATACTCCAATCCAAGTATTTCATACCAGTTATATTCAATTTTATTTCTATCTGCCATCTCTTTTTCTCCCTTGATTTCTCGAAAATATTTTTCCCAATTAAAATATACTCAAACTTCTCTAAATTACATTTATAATTTTTCAAAAAATATAAAACAGTATTAATAAAAGAAATTTGAGTAATTTTAATTATGTTTAGTTGTAATTTATAAATTTAACTTATTCAGAAACTATATATTTAAAATTTATCAAAAAATTTTCTAAAGCAAGGAAATCTTGAACTCTGATAAAAAAGTTCTAACTATTAAACTTTTTTTGTAAATAATATTCACATAAGCTACTTCTATTTTCAGAAACCAAAGACCCTTTACTAAATTCTTTAAGATCATAAAATTATTGAATAAGTCATTAATTAACTGGAACTTATAGAACCGAGATGCCTTGTGAACGTTGTTTTATTTTTTCTAATTCTTCTTCAGACATTACACCTTTTGTTTCCATTCTTACATTTACTTCCCTATTTCCAGTTTTATCTACTCCTTTAACATCCAGGATTCCTTCTTTATTCAATTTCAATGTAACTTCAATTGGTGCCCCTTGTGAAAGTCCCGCAGGAAGTTCCAATATTGCTTCTCCAATTTTTAAATCATCATCAACATTAAAATATTCATCCATATAATCATTTTCATAAATTTCTATATTTGCTGTATTCTGATTGCGAACATTTGTTCCAAAAACTTGAGAAACATTTACAAATCCATTATTCATAGGTTCATTTTTTACTATCATATTGTAACATTTTTCTTCATTCCTATGAATTATCTTTATTGCAAAACTTTTTGTTGTAGCTATTATAATTTGTCTAGCAGCTCCACCAATGCTCATCATCTCAGGCGTTACTGACAAATCTTCCTTATAATCACTTGCATTTAATTCCTTTTCATCTCCATTAACTGATACTTTCACTTCCTTATCAGAATTAAAATCATGACCCGCAAGACTTTTTTGATTATTTACATATACATTTACAGCATGAATAGCAGCTCCTTTAGCAACAGCCTCATCTGGCTCAAGTATTTTAATTTCGCTTTCTCCAAAATTCTCTGTCAACATTTTTTTTACTTGAGGCATTCTTGTAGATCCACCTACTAAAAGTATTTCATCAATTTTACCATATCCTTTATTTCTAGCAACTTCAATTGCCTCTCTCGTTTTATTTAAAGTTTCATCAAGCAATGTAGAAGTTATTTCATCAAATTTTTCTCTTGTTACAGAAATTTTTGATCTTTTTCCATTTACTTCTAACATATCACTAGCCTGATTTTTTGAAGTTAACTGCTTTTTCATCTTTTCAGCTTTCAATCTCAAATCCTGTATCGCATATTCATCAAATTCTACTTCAGCTCCTATATTTTCTATAAATTGATTAGCTAAATATCTTATTAATACTTCATCCCAGTTTCTTCCACCTAGGTCATGATCTCCGTCTGAACATATAACTTCAATTTTATCAGAACTTATTCTCATAATTGTTACATCAAATGTTCCACCACCAAGATCGTATATTAAAATAGTTTTTTCATTTTGTTCATTTGCACAGCCATAATACAATGCTGCCGCTGTAGGTTCACTTATAATTTCCAATACATTTAAACCTGCTATTATTCCTGCATTTTTAGTTGCTGTACGCTCTGCTGTACCAAAATAAGCTGGACAAGTTATAACTACATCTTTAACTTCTATTCCTAACTGTTCTGAGGCATCTTTAGCCAATTTTCTCAAAATATATGATGATATTTCCTCTGGTGTCTTATCTTCATAATTATATCTAATTGCAAAGTCCGTTTTTCCCATCAATGTTTTTACCAACATGGAAGTTGTGTCTGGATTTAAAACTGCTTCAGCCTTTGCATCATTTCCAACAATTACATTATCCCCTTCAAAAGCGACTACAGAAGGAGTTATATTTTCACCTTCATTATTTTTTATTACTTCTGCCCTTGCAGTATCATCTACACGAGCTATACATGAATAAGTTGTTCCCAAATCAATTCCAAATACATATTTTGACATTTTATTCTCCCTTCAAATCTTCTTCTGGTTTTTTATAAATATTTACTTCAACTTTTTCTGGTGAAATAATTTTATCTTTATATTTATAACCGCTGCTTAAAATATTTTCTATTTTCCCATGCAGCTGTTCATAAGGTGTTTCTATTTTTTTTATTATTTTTTGTTTTTTTACATCAACATAGCTATCATTTTCTATATTGGTTTCATAAATTTCTATATCATTATTTTCCAAGATAATTTCCACTTCTTCAATATAACTTTGGAGTATTTCTGACTTTTCCTCTTCTGACATTGCACCAAAACTCTTTAAATTTTTTTTCATACTTTCCCTTATACTCACTAAGCTCATCACAATAGGTTTTATAAGCTGAAAATACATATCATTCTTATACTCCTGAAGTTCCTTATATAGTTTATCCGTTGTCTTTTTTTCAAATTCAATACTTTGAATCTTTTTCAAAAATAAATTATTTAATATTTCAACTTTTCCATTAATGTCTTCAATATTTTCCAAGATTTTTTCTAATTTATTTTCATCATTCTTACTATTATCATTCTTATCTGTTTCTTCTTGTTCAGCTTCTTCTCCATATTCCTCCCCTTCAATTTCTCTTCCCACAGGTTTATCCACTTTATCATTTTCTATTTTTTCCACCTCTTCAGGCTCATTTTCCTGTTTCATTTCTTCTTCTGAATTTCCTGTTTTTCCAACCTCATCCTTTTCTTCAAATTCCTTTTTTTCATCCGATTTACCCTTTTCATCTGAATTCCAAAAAAATTTCATCTCTATCAACTCCATTAATTCAATCTATCATATCTTTCTGCCAATTCTATTGCCCTAGACTTTATTGTATCAATTTCACTATTCTCAATCTCTATATTTGCTGAACAGTCATCAGATGCTTCACTTCTTATTCTATCCGTTGTTCTTTCACGTTCCTTTATCCAGGCTAGTTCCTCACTTTTAAGTGATTTCTTTTGTGAATCTGGATAGCTGGACATTAACAGCTTATATATTTGATTTAATTCATTATCCCATTTGTTATGTAGAGATACACGATAACCTACATATTCATCACATGAAGAAGTATTATCAAGTGTGTAATAATTTAATTCATTTTCAACTGAAGCCATCCTATTTACCATTGACTTTTCATACAATGTTTTTGGTCTGCTTTGAGTATTATTGCTGTATACTTTTTTCTCCTGACTATTATTAACTTGGGGCTTTACAGACTTTATTGAAATCATATTCGGGTCTTGTACTATATTTGGCTTCTTCTTTTTGTCGTTTTCCAATTTTGCCATTTTATTTTGAGTAGTAAAAATATAAAATCCCACACTAAGAACTGTCCCTATTACTAAAACAATTATAATTACTATTAAGATATTCCTCATTCCATTATTATTATTTTGCTCCATCCTCAATCTCCTGTCTTATTTAATTTTTTTATTTTATATTTTTTTAAAAAATATTATATTAATATATATATGCCATTTATTATTCTTAAAAAATACTTAGCAATATTGTAACTAAACTTTCCATAATTTTTATTTTGGATCTACCAATAATTAACTTTATTTATTTTATTCTTTTAAAAAAAATTAATAATAAATGCTCATTTAAAAAAATCGAAATGTAGTAATTTTTATTACTATTTATCAATGTTTTCGACTTTATTTTATAACCTTTTGATATTTCTTTATGATATTTCAATTTAACTTTTTTAATTTCAGCAAAACCAAATATTCATTTTCTTCGATTTTTATCGAATTATTCACACAATTTGTCGTATAACTTTTAACAGCATTCTTTTTAGATTTGAATTTTTGTTAAAAAATTCTTAATAATTTCAACATTTAAATGAAAAATAATACTACATAAAAATAATCTAAAATTTATACAATTATCTTTTTTACAACACTTTCAAAAAATTCTGAGTCCTCTCATTTTGCGGATTCAAAAATACTTCTTCAGGTTTTCCCTGCTCTACGATTTCTCCGTCAGCCATAAAAATAACTCTGTCACAAACTTCCCTTGCAAATCCCATTTCATGCGTCACGACAATCATTGTCATTCCTTCTTTAGCCAAATCCTTCATAACTTTCAAAACTTCTCCAACCATTTCAGGATCTAATGCACTTGTCGGCTCATCAAACAGTAATGCTTCCGGTTTCATAGCGAGAGCTCTTGCAATTGCCACTCTTTGCTTTTGCCCACCAGACAGACTTGACGGATAGACATTGGCTTTATCAAGAAGTCCAACTTTTTCAAGGAGTTCTTTTCCCGATTTCATAGCTTCTGGCTTTGTCATTTTTTTTAGAGTTACTGGAGCTAGAGTTATGTTCTGCAAAACTGTTAAATGTGGAAATAAATTAAAATTTTGGAAAACCATTCCAACTTTTTCACGAAATTTGTCAATGTTCAAATTTTTATCCGCAAGGTCAAATTCATCCACGCAAATATGTCCGCCAGATAATTCTTCAAGCCCATTTATACATCTCAAAAATGTACTTTTCCCCGAACCTGACGGTCCAATCACACTTATTGCTTCCCCTTTTTTCACATTAAGACTTATATCTTTTAAAACGACATTATTTCCATACTGTTTTTTTAAATTTTCTATTTTAATCATACTTTTAACTTATCCTCCACTTTCTTGAACAATTTAGACAATAATTTAATTACTATATAGTAAATTGCCGCAACTATAAGCATCGTTTCAAATGTTTTAAAATTAGTTTTATAAGCAACTTGCCCTTCCTTCATCAAATCTGCCACTCCAATTACAACTAATAAGGAAGTATCTTTTAGTGAACTTATAAACTGATTTAAAATGGCAGGAATCATATTTTTTATAGCCTGTGGCAAAATTACTTTAGTCATAGACTTGTTAAAAGAAAGCCCCAAACTTCTAGCCGCCTCCATTTGTCCTTTGTCAATCGCCTGTATTCCGCCTCTAAAAATTTCAGCTAAAAATGCTCCAGCATTTAGTGCGATTATAATTATCCCTGAAATTTCAGGAGAAAGCATTCCTGGCTCACTACTCAAATGAAATGTCAATTTTAAAAGTTTTGGAAGCAGCGGCACAACTCCGAAATAAAAGAATATTGTCTGAACCATAAGTGGCGTTCCTCTTATTAAATCAATATATTCTTTTCCTAAAAATTGCGAAACTTTTACCATTTTCGAGTGAAAACCTTTTTTATCCGTCGGCACAAAATTTAAATATCCTATCCCTAAACCAATCAATGTTGCAAAAAATAACGAAACAACTGTGATATAAATGGTAACTGCAAGTCCTCTTAAAAACTTTAGTCCGTAACCAGTCAAAATTCCCTTGTAGGAATCAATAACTCCAGCAATTCCACCTTTTTCCACAGTTTTTCCACCTTTAGTGTATCTATCCACAATTTTTTGATATTCACCATTTTGTCTTAAAGTCTTCAAACCTTTGTTAAACTCTTCCAGCAACTCTTTGTGAGTTCCCTTTTTTACCATAAATCCATTTCCAACATTTGTCAACTTTCCAGTTCCAACTTTTAACTGCGTATCTGGATCTTGATTCAAAGTGTACAAAACTACCGGTAAATCTTCAAATCCCGCATCAGCCTGTTTATTTTCAACCGCTTTTAACATTGAAACTGTGTCATCATAAATTCTTACCTCAGATTTTCCCTTCAAATTTTCTTGAACATATCTTTCCCCTGCAGTTCCACTTTTAACTGCCAGTCTTTTTCCAACCAAATCTTTTCCAGTTTTTATCGTATTATTATCTTTATGAACTATCGCAACAATTCCTGTATCATAATATGGATCAGAAAAATCTACAACCTTTTTTCTCTCCTCGGTAATATTCGCTCCCGCAATCGCACCATCAATTTGCCCAGATTCCATCGCAGGAATAATTCCTCCAAAATCCATCGGCTGAATTTCCACTTCAAATCCTTGCGTTTTTGCCACCGCCTTCATCAAATCCACATCAATTCCCTTATCCAAATTGTTCTCCTTAAAAGAAAACGGCGGATAAATCAAATCTACTGCAATAATATATTTTTTTCCTGTCTTCACATTTTGATTTTTTGTATCTTTTTTTTCACAAGCTGTAAAAAATATTAAAATTGTCAATACTAGCGACACTAAAACTAATGCCCTCTTTCTCATTTTTCCTCCTAACTCTCAAATTAAAATTTTTTCTAAAAATAATCAAATTTTTTTCAATGCGTAAATTTTACTACAAAAAAAATATATTGTCAAAGAAAATAAAATTATATATTTCTATACTAAATCATATAAAAAATAGAACTTATATCCAATTTATTAATAACAGAAAAATTTTAAGCTACTATTAAATAGGAATTTAAAATATTTCTATTATTTAAACAAAAAAATCTGCTTTCCCTAATTTAGAAATTCTAAAAAATAAAAGCAGATTTATCTAATATTAATCTATATTTAAAAATAAAAAATTAATTTTATCAATATCAAGGAAAATAAAATTTCCCGCTAAACATTATTTATTTAAGTATAATTTGAGATTTAATTAATTATCAAATTATTTTGGAGATACTAAAATCTTAACTTGGCTTTTTTCTTTAACTAACGCTTCAAATCCTTCATTTACAATATCTTCCAATTTAATTCTCTTTGTCACTAATAAATCTTTTGAGAAATATCCTTGTTTCATTAATTCCAATGTTTTAGGAAATACATCACGATATGCGATAACTCCTTTTATTGTTCTTTCTTGAATTACCACTTCATTAGGCTGAATTGATGCTTCTGTTTCCCAGATGCTTACAACCATTAACTCTCCATCTTTTTCCGCAGCTTCAAGTGACTGCTGCAATACAGCAGGAACTCCTGTCACTTCATAAGAAACATTTACTCCTCCATTTGTTCTTTCTTTTATAAATTCAACTGAATTTACTTTTGCAGGATCTACAATAATTGCTCCCAGTTTTTTAGCGATTTCCTGTCTTTCAGGTGAAACTTCCACAGCATAAATTTCTGTTGCTCCAGAAGCTCTTAAAGCATCAATAATAAGAAGCCCAATTGGTCCGCATCCAAATACTGCTGCTGTATCTCCTGTGTTAAATTTACTTTGTCTGACAGCATAAACTGCTACTGCTGCAGGTTCAGTTAATGCTCCTTGTTCATAATCAATTTCATCTGGCAATTTATGAGCCTGATCCTCATTTACAACTACAAATTCAGAAAAACCTCCTCCTCCACCTGCAAGTCCAACAAAATTCAAGTTTGGATCCAAATTATATTTCCCAATTAATCCATTTTTTGCCAAAATAGGCTCAACTGTAACTCTATCTCCAACTTTAAATTTAGTAACTCCGCTTCCAATCTCTATAATTTCTCCACAAAATTCATGTCCCATTGTAATTGGCGCTTTTTCTCCCGTATAAGGATGTGGTTCATTTGCAGGAATAAAAATCGGTCCCCCTAAATATTCATGTAAATCACTTCCACAAATTCCTGCATATTTTACTGCAATTTTTACTTGTTTTTCCTTTCTTATTTCTGGAATTTCAACTTCTTCTACTCTTACATCTTTTCTATTATGCCATCTCGCCGCTTTCATTGTTGCCATCTTATTCCCTCCTATGCTTAAGTTATTTGTAAAAGTCTAAAATCTCCAATAATTACAATACTTTTACACTTGTAATTCTTACTATTTTTCTCTGACATTTTTGATATAAAATTTTAATATTTCAGGTTAAAATACTGTATTTTTTGAGTTTTTATATTATTACTTTTACAATCACCTATTATACTATTTTAGACTTTAATAGTATACCCTATTTTTTTTCAAAATCAATATGTACTTACAATTTTTTTCATCTAAATATTTTAATAACAAAGTAATTTAAATAAAATATTATTTTATATCATTTTCTAATAAGAGGTCTTGATCCCTTGCTAAACAGCATGTAATTTATAATAAATCTGCTATTTAAATGGGAAATAGTATCAAACTCTATTACAAAAAAAATGAAGAGTCTTAAAAACGCCTCCAAAATGTCTCCAAAGGTATTTTTAAATCTCTTCAAGCTATGTAAATATTGTATTTTATTTATAAAATGGCGCACCTGACAGGAGTTGAACCCATAGCCTTCTGATCCGTAGTCAGACGCTCTATCCAATTGAGCTACAGATGCATGTATATTTTTTCCATTCTTTTATTAAAAAAAAATGGCGGAGAAGGAGGGATTTGAACCCTCGATCCAAGTTTTAGCCCGGATACTCCCTTAGCAGGGGAGCGCATTCGGCCTCTCTGCCACTTCTCCAAAATTATTCAAATGGCGGGTGAACTGGGATTCGAACCCAGACATCTTGCGATTTCGCCGGTTTTCAAGACCGGTCCCTTAGCCGTTCGGACATCCACCCATAAACTACTCAGTAAGTATATCATACTTTTATATTAATTGTCAATAACTTTTTTCATATTTTCTAAAATATGCTTGAACCAATTTAAAATTGAACTATTAAAAATTATACAAACTTAAGGTTTGAGTAAATAGTTATAGCTTTTGAATTTGGTTTTAGATCAGTTTACTATAGCACAAAAAAATATGCCATTCTCTTATAGTTAAAACTACTAGTGTCTTGGCATAATTTATAAATTAATTTTATATTTTTCTATTTTAATTTCCATGCTGTTGGTGAGAATAATATTAACATTGGAAAAATTTCTAATCTTCCTGCTAACATTCCAAAACTTAAAATTACTTTTGCAAAATTGCTTAATTCAGCAAAACTAAATGCTGGTCCAACTTTTCCCAATCCAGGTCCAATGTTGTTAAATGTAGCAGCAACAGCACTGAAAGCTGTCATAAAGTCATCTGTAGAATAAGAAATCATTAGCAATATTCCTCCAAAAACTAATGAATAAACCAAAAAGTATACTGCAATGCTTTTTTGCATTTTCATATTTACAGGTTTGTCATCATATTTTATTGTAACTACACGATTCGGGCTTATCATTTGAATTATTTCTGCAAAATAGATTTTTACCATTAAAACGACTCTTGATATTTTTAATCCTCCAGCCGTAGATCCCGCACATGCTCCAAAGAACATTAAAATTAACAATATAACTTGTGAAAATAGCGGCCATTTTCCAAAATCAGCTGTGGAATATCCTGTTGTCGTAATAACCGATGAAACCGAGAAAAATACATCTCTTATACAATGTAAAATTGAATCATAACCTTTGCAGATATTTAGAACTATTAGGACAATCGCTCCAAATACGATTAACAAATAATATTTTAACTCTTCATTTTTAAATACATCTTTTATCTTTCCAATTAAAATAAAATAATAAATGTTAAAGTTTACTCCAAACACTATCATTCCAATTCCAAGCACTACTTCAATGTAAGGACTATTGTATGGTAAAATACTTCCGTTTCTTACTCCAAATCCACCTGTTCCAGCTGTACCAAATGCCATAAGTGAAGATTCAAATAAATCAAGTCCTCCAAACATTAGTAAAATTATTAAAACTATTGTCATAACAATGTAAATTTTGTAAAGCATTCTGGCAGTTGTTGACAATTTTGAAACTAATTTTCCAAATGTTGGTCCAGGAACTTCAGCCTTCATTACGTGAACTGATGTTGCAGAACTTGGAAAAATTGCAAGTGCTAGTACCAGAACTCCCATTCCTCCCACAAAATGGGTAAAACTCCTCCAAAACAAATTAGAATGGCTAATTTTAGTAAGATCTGTTATTATGCTTGATCCTGTTGTTGTAAATCCGCTTACAATTTCAAAAAAAGCATCAATAAACGACGGTATTTCCTTTGTAAACACAAACGGCAATGCTCCAAATATAGACATCAGAATCCAAGACAAGGACACTATTATGTACCCTTCTCTTCCTTGAATCCTCTGATCTTCAGGAAGTTTCGCCGAAAGTGCAAATCCAATTGCCAAAAGAAGAGCTATTACAGATCCGTAAGCAATTTTATATTTTGCACTTTCATTATATAAAAAACTTATAATCAAAGGCAAAACCATTAATCCAGCCTCAAGTATAAGTATTTTTCCGATTATAAAACTTATCATTTTTTTATTCATTTTTACTCCTTAAACCCAATATGTATATCAAAAGTTTATACAGCAGTATTTTTTAGCTTAATTCTAAAATTTTTAATAAAAAATTTTAGCTGTCATTTTATTTTTAGGGCTTTCACTTTTATATTAACACATATTTAAATTTTATTCTAGAATATCATCAAAATCTTCGATCGAAGATGCTGTTGTAACGACCATCACACTATCGTTAATTTTTATTGCATCATTTCCTCCAGGAAAAATCATTTTGCCATCTCTTAATATGCTTGCAATTAATGTACCTTTTTTTATTTTTAAATCTTTCAGCGAGATATCAATAGCACGGCTGTTTTTATTAATTTCAAAAGTAATAAATTCTACTTGACTTTCTAACCTATATAGAAAGCTCATTGTAGAGCCTCGCATATTAGTTTTTGATCTTACAACGCTTATTATCATATCGGAAATAACTTTTTTAGGTACAACTGTAGATGTTCTTGTATTTTTTTCAAGTATTGAAAGCATTAGAGTCCTGTTCATTTTTGTGATTAATTTAGAATTTGTTATGGAATTTACAAACATTGTAATAACTGTATTCTCTTCGTCACTATCTGTAAGAATTACAGTTGAATCATAATTATTTATCCCTTCCTGCATCAGAAATTCCTGATCAGCTTCATCTCCTCTTATTACAATTGCCTTTGGATACGACTCACTTAATTTTTCTGCACGTTCCTTATTATTTTCTATAACTTTTACTTTAATTTTGTTTTCCAGCAGCTTTCCTATTAAATAATGGGAAATTGTTCCTCCACCAACAAGCAGTGCAGAATCAATTTTTAAATTACTTTTTTCGATTTTATCGTAAAATTTATGTACTGCCTCCTTTGATCCTGCAATATGGACAATATCCCCTTCTAAGATAGTAAAATCTCCACTTGGAATAAATACATCTTCACCTCTTCTAACAGTACAAATAATCACTTTATCCTTTGAACTGAATTCGAGTTCTTTTAACTGCATTCCATTTAAAAAGTTATCTTTTTGAACTCTTATTGAAATAAATCCAGCTCTTTGACCAAAAAAGTTTTCTACACTTAAAGCGACTGGAAACATTAATTTATTTGCAATACTTTTAGCAGTTTCCTGTTCAGGATTTATCATAAGAGAAATTCCAAGCCCTTCCCTTACAAACTGCATATTTGAACTATATTCAGGATTTCTCACTCTTGCTATTGTAAATTTTGTTCCAAGTTTTTTTGCTATAATAGAAGAAATTATATTTAACTCATCTGATTCTGTCGCTGCAATAAAAATATCAGCAGTATCTGTTCCCGCTTCCAGCAAAGTTTCATAAGAAGCTCCATTCCCAACAAGTCCAGTTATATCATAAGTTTCTACAAGTTTATTTAATATTTTTTCTTCCTTTTCAATAAGAATAACATCATTTCCTTCTGCTGAAAGTTCACTGCAAAGTGACTCTCCAACAACACCAGCTCCCGCTATAACTATTTTCATATTTTTTTCTCTTTCTTTATAAAATTTTTATTTATTTTTTACATAATCTAATTATATGTTTTTTTATTTAAAAAAGTGGTCAAAACTTTTATAATACCATAGTAAAACTGATTTAAAGCCAAACTCAAAAGCTATAACTATTTTACTCAAACCTTAAGTTTATATAATTTTTTATAGCTCAATTTTAAACGGATTCAAATATATTTTGCAACTTCCTTTGCATAATAAGTAATAATCGCATTTGCTCCAGCACGTTTCATAGCATACATTTGCTCCATCACAATTTTCATTTCATCAATCCAGCAATTTTGAGCCGCAGCTTTTACCATCGAATATTCACCCGAAACACTGTAAGCCACGATCGGAACTTCAAAATTATCACTTACTTTTTTTATTATATCAAGATATGCCATAGCAGGCTTTACAATTATAATATCCGCTCCTTGCCGTAAATCTTCATCAACTTCGTCTATTGCATCCTTTGAATATTGAAAATTCATCTGATAGGACTTTCTATCGCCAAATTGTGGTGCTGAATCTGCCGCATCTCTAAAAGGTCCATAAAATGCAGATGAATATTTTACTGAATATGCCATTATTGGAATATTTTCAAAATGATTTTGAGCCAAAACTTCTGAAATTTTTTCCACACGTCCATCCATCATATCAGATGGAGCCACAATGTCAACTCCAGCCTTTGCATAAGAAAGTGCTATTTTCCCCAAAATTTCCAAAGTTTCATCATTCTTAACATAACCATTTTCATTAAGTATTCCACAATGCCCGTGGTCTGTGTATTCACAACAGCAAATATCGCAAATCACAAGGAAATTATCATAATTTTTCTTAATAAATCTAACTGCATTTTGAATAATTCCATTTTCATTATATGCCTGTATAGCACAGGCATCCTTTGTTTTAGGAATTCCAAAAAGTAAAATTGAATTTATTCCCAATTTCACAAGTTCATCCAGCTCTTCTGAAAGTCTGTCAATCGAATATCTAAAGATTCCAGGCATTGACGGAATCTCACTTTTTATATTTTCCCCTTCTTCAACAAAAATTGGATAAATCAAATCTTCCTTTGCAATATAGACATCTTTTACAAGATTTCTTACAGCTTCATTTTTTCTCAATTTTCTATGTCTTTTAAACATTTTTATTTCACCTTTTTCATTTTCTCTATTTTAAATTTAAAATCAGATATTTTTTTATTTTTCAATTCTATCCAAAACCTTTTGAATCTCACTTTTCATTGCACGTGAACGCTTACAATTTTTTCCACTTGTAGAAATTGCAATTTGAAATTCATCATTTTTTACAATTCCTCCAAACATCGAATTCATCTTAGTTTTTGAAGATACATTGTTTACTAGTATCCCTTTAGAGTCACAAATTTCAGCTATATTTTCATTCAATTCCTCATTATCTGTAGCTGCAATAACTAAAAAATACTCTTCTACAAGTTTTTCAATCTCATCTTTATTATTTTCAATTTTTCTATTATTCTCTATTTTCAAATTTTTTAGTTCCAGCAACTTCTCTTCTGGAATATTTTCCGCAATAACTCTAATATCAGCCTCATATTCCATAATTTTACTAATCTTTTTAAACGCAACTTTTCCGCCACCAATAACTAAAACTTTTTTATTTTTTAAGTTTACAAATAATGGAAACCACATATTTTAATGCTCCTTCTGTTTTTTATTTGATGACAATAGAATAACATATTCTAAACAGAAAAACAAGCAATTTAAAACATAATATTTTTTTCACTAATTTTTTACAAAAGAAGTAAAAATAACGTGATTTTTTAATATAAAAATGATAAAATAAATCTGTTTGATAACTACGAAAATAAACAAAAAAATCTAAAAAATAAAAATGGAGATATTATGAAATATATAAAAAATTTTTTTGAACAATTTATCATCCTGCTTCAATTTATGACAAGAATCCCAATACCACTAAAAATTAATTACAGTGAAAAAAAGCTCGGAAAATCAATTAAATTTTTCCCTTTAATTGGCTTAGTTATCGGCTTAATTTTATATTTTTCAAATTTTTTAATTACAGTTTATTTCAAAAATATTTTTTATAATAAAACAATAATTGCCATATTTTTAATAATTTTAGAAATCTTAATTGCAGGAATAATCCACATTGATGGGCTTGCAGATACTTTTGATGGACTATTCAGCTATGCCAAAAAAGAAAAAATGCTAGAAATTATGAAAGATTCAAGAATTGGGACAAATGGAACAGTTGTTTTAATTTTGTATTTTATCACAAAAACTGTCCTAACCTCTGAAATAATCATGATAAACCCAAAATATCTCATAATCTGTCCAATTATTGCCAGACTTTCAACCCCAGTAAACGCTGGACTTTCTAACTATGCCAGAAAATCTGGAATGAGCAATGCCATAATTTCTGAAAATGGTATATTTGAAGTGATTTTTTCACTTACTCTATCAACTATTCTGGTTTTTTTCATAATTGGCATAAAAGGAATTATTCCTATATCCATTGCATTTATATTTATAATTATTTTTATGTTAAATGTACGAAAAAAAATTGATGGAATAACTGGCGACACAATGGGAGCTTGTCTTGAACTTACTTCAATTCTAGTTTTATTTTTAGGAATTGTTTTAAGATAAGATTTTAATAATAGATAACCATACAAACTTAGAATTTAATAAAATATCCTGAGGCAAGGGGTCTTGACTCCTTGTAGAAATAAAAAAAATTAGGTTATCGAATAAAAAATAAAGAAAGGAAAAAATAAAATGACAGAAATTTTATTTATACGCCACGGTGAAACAGATTACAATAAAAAAAATTTATATTACGGGCATTTGAACCCCAGTTTGAACAAAACTGGAATTAATCAGTTAAAAAATACGAAAAAAAGGCTTGAGGGAATGAATGAAAAAATTGACATAGTTTTTTCAAGTGATTTAAAAAGATGTAGAGAAAGCCTTGAATTAATCGAACTTGATGAAAATATCAAAAAATATTTTTCAAAAGAGCTAAGAGAACTTAATTTTGGAAATATTGAGGGAAAAAGTTATAATGAAATTGGAAAAGAATTTCCGCATTATATTGATGAAATGAAAAATAATTGGAAATATTTTAAGGCTGAAGGCGGAGAAAGCCTGAATGATTTGCAAAAACGAATTGTAAAAAAAATTGATAAAATAAAAGAAAAATATCAAAATAGAAAAATTCTTATTGTAGCTCATGCTGGTGTCATTCAAGCTGTAATTAGTTATTATTTATTTAATAATTTAGATGGATATTGGAAATTTAAGCTGGATAATGGAAGTATTACAAAGATGGTTGTGACAGATGATGGGTTTATTTATTTTGATTATATAAATAGATGAAAATATTTGAATATTTCTAAACATCAGGATATTTTCTCACAACTCCAGTAATATTACAAGCTCCCTCAATCACAGGAAACATCATAACCGCCCCAGTTCCTTCCCCCAATTTCATATTCATAAAAAGCATTGGCTCTAAATCCAGCTCCTTCATAATATATTTCATTCCAGGCTCTTCACTTAAATGTGAAGCAATCATGAAATCTCGAGAAACTGGGCAGATTTTATACGAAATAAGAGCGGAAACAGCAGAAATAAAACCGTCTATCACAACAGGAACACGATTTTTAGCACATCCTAAATAAATTCCAGCCATCCCCGCAATATCCAATCCTCCAACTTTAGCCAGCACATTTATTATACTTTTTTGATATTCTTCCGTTTTAAAATTCCCAAAATTTATTTTACTTTCAAAATCTGTATTTTTTTTATCTTTTTTAATATTCTTTTTTTCTTCAGCATTTTTACTTTTTTCAAAAAAATCCAGCAATCCATTTGTTTGAATCGCCTTTTTTACAACATTTTTTTTATGTTCCAAAGTTTTATCATCAATTCCGCTACCATAACCAACAATCTCATCTATCGGCAAATCCGTAAGAACCTTCAAAACCGTACTGCTAGTCGTAGTATTCCCAATCCCCATTTCTCCAGTTGCAAATAAATTATATCCATCCTTCACAAATTCATCAACCATCTCAATCCCAGTTTCTATTGCTTTCACAGCCTGTTCATAAGTCATTGCAGCTTCTTTAACAATATTATTAGTGCCAGACTTTATAATTTTTTTTTCAATGATTCCTGAAAGATTTATCTCTTTTTTAACATCTGAACTTTCATCAGGCTTATAATTTTCGTCAATTCCTTCCATCCGAATTGCCAATTCTTCGAGCTTTCCCAGCCCTTTTGGAGTTTTTAACAAGGAATTTAGTTCTTTTTCCTTTTCTTCCATTCTATTTTCATCTAGCGGTTTTATTTTTTTTATTGTATCAAATAATAATTTCCCCATTTATTATTCCTCTATTCGTAATTTTATTATTTAGAAATGCTAACAATAAGTATTTTTCAACAAGGTATCCACCCCCTTGCCATAAAAAAATAAATAAAATATATTTTCTATTTTTCAAAATTATAAGTTTATGTAATTTTTAATAATTCAATTTTAAATATGTTTGGGTATAGTTCCAGACTTTTTAGCAATTTTTTCAAAAGTTTTTTCCATACCAGTCAATATTTTTTCCATATCTTCATCACTATGAACATAAGATACAAAATGTGCTTCATATTTTGAAGGTGGCACAATTATACCATTTTCCAGCATTGTATCAAAATATATGCTATAAAATTCACTATCTGTATTCATTGCATCTTCCAAAGTTTTTACTTTTTCCTTTGCAAAAAATATTGTGAAAAGGCTTCCAAAATAATTTACAGTTGCTGGAACATTGTATTTTTTTATTAATTCATTAATTTTATTTACTAGATTTTCTGTTTTTTTATTTATATTTTCATAAATTTCAGGATTTTCCTTTAAAATTGAAATAGTTTCTATTCCAGCTGCAACCGAAATCGGATTTCCAGAAAGTGTTCCAGCGTGATAAACATTCCCAACAGGCGAAATCAAGTCCATAATCTCTTTTTTCCCTCCAAAGCCACCAACTGGATAACCACCACCAATAATTTTACCTAAAATAGTCAAATCAGGTATAATTCCAAATATTTTTTGAACTCCTCCCAATGAAACTCTAAATCCTGAAATTACCTCATCAAAAATTAAAACAATATTTTCCTTTCGTATAATTTCACGCACTTTTTCCAAGTACTCCATTTCTGTTTCAATAAGCCCCATATTTGCTGGAATTGGCTCAATAATCACACAGGCAATATCCTTCTCACTTTCCAAAGTTTCCTTCAATTTTTCAAAATCCCCAAAAGGCAATGTTATCGTGTCTTTCACAACTCCTTCAGTAATTCCATTACTATCCTGATGTTCAAAAGTCAAAAGCCCTGAACCAGCTTTAACTAATAGCGAATCTGAATGTCCATGGTAACATCCTTCAAACTTTATAATCTTATTTTTCCCAGTAAATGCACGAGCAACTCTCACACTAGCCATTGCCGCTTCTGTCCCCGAAGTAGTCAATCTCAATTTTTCAATTGATGGAAAACAACTTTTTACAAGCTCTGCCAATTCCACTTCTTTTTTCGTAGGCAGTCCAAACGAGGTTCCCTTTTCAAGCTCTCTTTTCACGGCTTCCAAAACTTTCGGATAATTATGTCCTAGAATCATCGGTCCCCAAGACCCAATCATATCCACATACTCATTTTCATCTTCATCGTAAAGTTTACTTCCACTTCCTCTTTTAATAAAAATTGGATACTCCTTATCAACAGACTGAAATGCCCTAACTGGACTATTTACTCCGCCTGGTATTGATTTTTTCGCTTTTTCATAAATTTTTTTTGAATTATCTGTATTCATTTTTGCTTTCCTCTTTTCTTTTTTCCATTTTCTAATTTACAGCAAGACTAATTTATACTAAATCCTATTTGAAAAATAGAAAACGTATTTTATTTATTTTAGGATCAAAAAACCTTGCTAAATAGGATTTATAACAAATCCATTACTCTAACGGGAATTAGTATTAGATATATTTTATCATATTTATTTTAATTTGAAAAATATTAATCATCCTTTCAATTATACTGGAATTCTTATGGTTAAAACCACGAACATTGCTATGCTAATCAATAAAAAATGTATCTTTAAACACTAAAGTTTATTGATACATTTTTTATCTTAGTAATTTTAAAAATTTTTTATTTCCCATAAAATTTGATCAAATCTATATAATTAAAATTTCACATTCATCAAAAACTTTTTTATAGCTTTCCAAATAATCTTTCTGAGTCTTTTCACAAATAAATACATCAAAATCAGATAAATTACTAAATTTATAATTTCCTAGAATTCCTATTTTTTCATATTCAGTTGTTAAAAATATTTTTTTTGAAATATTCATTATTTCTTTTTTTGTATTTCCATCATTTACTTCAAAGTTCATAACTTTCTGAGTTTCCAGATCTATTCCAGCACTGCCAACAAAAGCCTTATCAACATTGTATTTTTTTATATAATTAATTGCTTCACTTCCAATATTGCCACCTATTTTTTTATTATATTCCCCGCCTATCATAATAATATCCACTTTAGAATCTTTATTAAAATGTGTGGTAATACTAGGCATATTTGTAATAAGAGTTATTTCTTTTTCAGAATTTGCAAGATATTCTGCCGCAATGTAATTTATACTTGTAACATCAAAAAATACAGTTTCTCCATTTTCAATATTTTCTATAATTTTTTTTGCAATAATTTCCTTTTGCTTTGTTCTATTTATGATTCTTTCCTCAAGAGTGCTTGAATGTACCAATTTTTTTAGTAAAATAGCACCTCCGTGGGTTCTTTTTAATTTTCCTTCCTGCTCCAGTCTCTTCAAATTTTTTCTTATAATAACTTCTGAAACATTAAATTTTTCTGCCAAATCAGTAACTTTTACTTTTTTTTCATTTTTTAAAATTTCTAATATTTTTTCCAGTCTTTCATCCAAAAACATACCAAATCTCCAATATTTTTTATAATTATCTAAATTATAGCAAAATTTTCAAAACTTTATTATATCTGTTCGATAACTTAATTTTTTTATTTAACAAGGGGTCAAGACCCCTTGCTTCAGAACGTTTGTTTTATTAAATTTTAAATAAATATAATTTCTGAGCAAGTCTATTAATTATGCCAGAACTAAGTTTTGAAAAGTTCAAGAAGTCAAAACTATAATAAATCAAGCAATGTCTTATCTCCATAAACTTTTTCCCAGTCTAAATTAAATGTATCCATACTCCAGTCTGTGTAAGGATGATAAATTAATTTTTCAAAAACGTCTGGAGCGACTGTTACAGATTTTGATCCAGCTAGAATTGTTTCGTGAACTTGTCTTACATTCTTAAACGAAGCTCCTAATATTTTTGGTTCAAAGATTCTTTTGTACCGTGCCAATTTTTCTTCATCAGTCTTTTTATTCATTTCAAGAATTTTATAAGCATCTTTTACAATTTCAATTCCATTTTCGCCAATGTTGTCAGAACGGTTAATATATGGAGCCATGTATTCTGCCCCTGCTTCTGCCGCTATAATTATCTGTTGTGGTGACAAAATTCCAGTTGCAGTTATTTTATGCCCATCCTTTGCCAAAATTTTCATAGCTTTTATCCCTTCAGGTGTAACAGGAATTTTTGTATATAAATTTTCTCCAAAAGTATCATGCAGAAGCTGCACTTCCTTTACTATTATTTCAGCTGTGCTTCCTACAGCCTGTGCATGCACAATTTTATCTCTTCCAACAATATCAAAAATATCGTTTATAATCTCTTTAAAATCTCTTTTTTCCTTCGCAATAATAGTAGGATTTGTAGTAACCCCTGCTATTGGAAAAATATCACTAATTTTTTTTATACTCTCCAAATTTGCCGTATCAATAAAATATTGCATTTTTATCATCCTCTCTTTTTCGTTTTTAGTTAAAACAATAATTTTATATTTTAATTAGTTTCGTTTTATTTCGATATTATTTTAATATATAATTTAAGAAAAGTCAATGCTTTTTTTCAACTTTTCTAAAAATTTTGTTTGAATAATTACTTTTTTTATGTTACATTTATTACAAAAAAAACAATCATAATACGAAAAAACAACTACAAAAGCTCGTTCAAATTGAACTGGCTTTTTCTATTTTTATTTACATATATTTTAGTTTATTTTCCTAATCATTCTACAAATTGATACTATATCAAAATCGTATATAATATAATTTTTATTCTATTTCAATTTATATTCTCTTCTGATATCTTAAATTAAAAACAACTTCAAAACTAACAAGTTTATTTCTTATTTATAAATTAAATTAACTTTCATATTTTATATAAATTTTTTTAGAAAATTAAATAAAACTGTTGACAAATTTTCAAAAATAGGATAAAATCGAAATATAAAGAAATAAATTGAAACTAAAAACATTTTTAAAAAGAAAAAGAGGGAGGTAATCTATGAGAGCGTTAGTTACAGATATTGAAAGAGGAGCTACATTTGATGGTCCAGGAATCAGAACAGTCGTGTATTTTAAAGGATGTCCGCTTAGATGTCTGTGGTGTTCCAATCCTGAAACACAGAAGCTGGAAAATGAATTTTGGGATTATAACGGCTCTCTTTATAAAGGAAACAGAACTTCATGTTCTGACTGCCTCACTACAAGTACATTAAAACAAGTTGCGAAAGATATGACTCTGGAAGAAGTTTTTACAATTGTGATGAAAGATGAAAATTTTTATAGAAATTCTGGTGGAGGAGTTACTTTAAGTGGTGGAGAAGTGCTTGTAAATTCGGCATTTGCGATAAAACTCTTTGAAAAATTAAAAGACGAGTATGTTAATACAGCGATAGAAACTACTGGATATGGAAGTTACAGAGAGCTTGAAAAATTGGCAAAGTTGACAGATACGATTTTATTTGACATAAAGCATATGGATAGTGGAAAACATAAAAAATATACCACTGTTTCAAATGAAATAATTTTGGAAAATCTTACAAAACTTTCCAAATGGCATAAAAAAATCATTATGAGATTTCCGTTTATAAAAGGAATTAACGATGATGAAAAAAACATTCACGAAACGGCAAAATTTTTAAAAAAGTTGCATTTGCTTGAAGTAAACATACTGCCCTACCACACAATGGGATTGGAAAAATATAGAAAACTAGGTCGTGAATATCCTATGAAAACACTGGAAAAACATACACAAGAAGAACTTAATAATGCTGTAAGCATAATGAAAAGTTACGGATTAAAAGCAAAATTAAATGGATAATATGAAAATTAAAGATAAATAATAAAATATATTGGAGGGAAAAGCAATGAGAGAATTTGTTTTAAAAAGCGAAAGAGTAAAGAAACTAAGAGAATCAGCTTTATCAAAATTTCCTGGTGTCAGTGTCGAAAGAGGAAGGCTTTTAACAAAAGTATATAAAGAGCATGAAGGAAAATCCAAATACATTGTTCGTGCTTATGCAGTTAAAGAAATTCTGGAAAATATGACAATTTACATAAAAGATGGGGAACTTATCGTAGGAAATCAGTCTGTAGATGAAAGAACAGCACCACTTTTCCCAGAATACGCAGTAGACTGGATTGTAGATGAAATTAATACAAAAGGAAACTTTGACCACCGTGATGGAGATAAATTTAGAATTCCTGAAGAAGAAATTCCTGAACTTTTGGAAATATGTGAATGGTGGCATGGAAAGACATTAAAAGATAAAGCACACGCTCAGATGCCACAGGAAATAAAAGAAGCTGGAATTGCAAAAATTATTCATGGTGAAGGAAATATGACTTCTGGTGACGGACATATTGTACCTGATTTTAAAAAGGTTTTGACAAAAGGGCTAAAAGGTGTAATTGAAGAAGCTAAGGCTTCTATGGAAAAAGTAGACATTACAGTTTATGGCGGGTACAATAAAATTGATTTCCTGAAAGCAGTACAAATTGTAGCACAGGCAACTATTGACTTTGCTCATAGATTTGCAAATTTGGCAAAGGAACTTGCTGAAAAGGAAACAGATCCTCAAAGAAAAGAAGAATTACTTCAAATTCAGAAAAACTGTCTAAACGTACCTGAAAATCCTGCTCAGACATTTTGGGAAGGAGTACAGGCAATCTGGTTTATTCATTTAGTAATTCAGATTGAAAGCAACGGACATTCAGCTTCTCTTGGAAGAGTGGACCAATATTTATATCCACTTTACAAAAAAGATGTACTGGAAGGCGATTTAGACAGAGAATTTGCAAAGGAAATGCTGCAATGTCTATGGGTAAAACTTTACTCTGTAATAAAAGTCCGTTCAACTTCACATTCTGGATATGGTGCAGGTTATCCGACTTATCAGAATGTTACAATTGGAGGATCAACTCCAAGCGGAAAAGATTCTACAAATGAATTAAGCTATTTAATACTGGAAAGTGTTGGAGAAAATAAGCTTACACAGCCAAACCTGTCAGCAAGATTTCACATAAATTCTCCAGAAAAATTTATCAGAAAATGTGCCGAAGTAGCAGCAACTGGTTATGGAATGCCTGCAATGCATACAGATGAAATAATAGTTCCTGCATTGTTAAACAAAGGCGTAAAAATTGAAGATGCCTACAATTATTCAATGGTTGGATGTGTAGAAGTGGCTGTTCCTGGAAAATGGGGTTACAGATGTACAGGAATGACTTTCCTGAACTTTGTAAAAGCAACTGAGCTTGTGTTAAACGACGGTTATGATGCCAGAACTGGACTTCAATTACTAAAAGCTGGAAAACTGACTGACTACGAAACTTATGAGGACTTGTGGGAAGCATGGAAAAAATATATGAAACACTATACAAAACTGTCTGTTGCACTTGATGCATTGGCTGATACACATTTAGAAGATTTTCCTGATATTTTATTATCAAGTTTAGTTGATGACTGTATTGGCAGAGGACTTTCTGCAAAAGAAGGCGGAGCTGTCTATGACATTATTTCAGGACTCCAAGTTGGAATTGCAAATGCTGCAAATTCACTATATGCTCTAAAAACAACTGTTTTTGATAAAAAAATCCTAACAAAAGAAGAAGTTTACAATGCACTTCAGACAAATTATGAAGGTGAGAACGGGGAAAGAATCAGAAAAATATTGTTAGAAGTGCCTAAATATGGTAATGATATTGATGAAGTGGATGAATTTGCTACGAACATCTACTGGACATATATTGACGAAATTCAGAAATATCATAATACAAGATATGGAAGAGGACCAATTAACGGTGGTTACGGAGTTTCAACATCTGGAATTTCTTCAAATGTTCCGATGGGAACAGTGAGCGGTGCGACTCCAGACGGAAGATACGCTTATACTCCTGCAGCAGAAGGAGGTTCTCCAACTCAAGGAACTGACACAAACGGTCCAACAGCAGTATTAAATTCTGTAAACAAATTGCCAACTCTGATGATTACAGGTGGACAGTTATTAAATCAAAAATATTCACCAGAATTAGTAAATACTCCAGAACAGTTTGAAAAATTTGTAAATATAATAAAATCATTTATAAGTTCAAAAGGATGGCATATCCAATTTAACATTATTTCAGGAAAAACATTAAAACAGGCTCAAATTGAACCTGAAAAACATAGAGATATAATAGTAAGAGTTGCTGGATACTGTGCTCAATTTGTTACACTTGACAGAACTACACAAAATGATATTATTTCGAGAACTGAACAAAGAATATAAATACATATTTTTTATGGATAAGTTTTCTCTTTATACAAGGAGCTAGTGATTTCAGCTTCTTGTATTTTTTTTTACATTGACGAATTATTAGTTTTATAAGAGACCTGTTCGATAACTATACAAACTTAGAATTTAATAAAATAAATATCTTGAAGCAAGGGGTCTTGACCCCTTGTATAATCGAACATATCTAATATAAATATCTATCTATAAGTACTTGTTTAAAAAAGAAAGAAAAAAAGTTTATACATCTATTTAAAAAATTAAAGAAAAATATGGTAATAGTAATAGATAATGCCAGATTTTATAGAAAAAGGGTATTAGAAAAAACATAGCCCATAATTTTAATATACTCGAAGAGGCAGTCATCTCTGATTTATTTGATAATTTTAAATAGGTTTAACTATACAAAAAAATTTTAATTTCAATAAATAAAAAATGTACCTTTAAACATTATAGTTTATTGATACATTTTTTAATTAATTTATAATTTCACAAGTTTTTTATTTTCTCTTTTCACAGATTTTATTTTTTAGATAAATCAATTTTTTATTACTTTAACCTTATTTTATACATTAGCAATAAGATTTATCAACTCTTCAATAGTTTTAGCACCAACTGATTTTTGCTCTCCATTTATAAATACAACTGGTACTGCCTGAATATCCTTTTCCTTTGCTTCTTCAAAGAATACTGCACTATCAACCATTGTTACTGTAATATTCTTATTATATGTTGAAATAAGATTTAAAGCTTGAATTACATCTGGACAATGTGTACAAGATAATGAAACAAATGTCTCAACATTTAAAGGCTTATCAACAGACTCAACTTTTGAAAGCTGATCTCCTTCTAATTTTTTCCCAAGCCCAGCTAATCCTAAAACTGCTAGAATAAAGCTGTTAAATTCATGTCCGCCAGGAATTCCTGAAAAATTAATTCCCGTATTTTCTCCATCCTTTAAAATTGTAAAAGATGTTGGACGAGTAATATTCGCTCTATCTAAATCAGCCTTATCATTTTCAAACGACTTTTTCACATAGTTTACTTTTTCAGAAATTGCATCAACTTCTTTTAGAAAACTATCTAATTCCTTTGATTTTTCACTATCATCTAAAAATGCGGCCAATTCAATATTTGCGTTGATTTTATCAAAATACCCTTTTAGCTGCTCTACAATATTACTATCTAATAAAGCCATTTTCCCTCCTTCTAAGTAATTTTTTTACAATTTATTTTTTTATAATTATCATAAAATTTTTAGATTTTACCTACTAGGTCTAATCCTGGTTTTAAAGTAGCTTCTCCTTCTTTCCATTTTGCTGGACAAACTAACCCTGGATTATCAGCTACGAATTTTGCAGCTTTTGCTCTTCTTACAAGTTCTGAGGCATCTCTTCCGATTCCTTCATCATTTACTTCATAAGCAACGATTTTTCCTTCTGGATTTATGATAAATGTTCCTCTGTAGGCAAGTCCACTTTCTTCATTTAATACTTCAAATTCTCTTGAAATAGCTTTTGTTGGATCTCCAATCATTGTAAATTTAACTTTTCCGATTGCTTCAGAATGATCATGCCAAGCCTTGTGTGTAAAATGAGTATCAGTACTTACTGAATAAACATTAAATCCTAATTTTTCCAATTCTTCCCTATGATCTTCCAAATCTTCCAATTCTGTAGGACATACAAAAGTAAAGTCAGCTGGGTAAAAAACCACAACATTCCATTTTCCTAAAAAGTCCTTTTCAAAGTTTACTTCTCTAAATTCTTCATTTTGGTAAGCCTGTGCTGTAAAGTTTTCAATTTTTTTTCCTATTAGTGACATAATTTCCTCCTAATTATTAATATTATTATTTTTAATTTGAAATGATTACAATTATTTCTTAATTACATTATATCATAAAATATTAATTTGTCAAATAATTTTTTTTTGCATTTCATTTTTTTTCTAATGCAGCTGATCAAATCCTTCACCAAAGACTTTTGTTGTATCTGTAACTGTAACAAAAGCTGTTGGATCATGCATTTTTAAAAATTTTCTTAATTGTATAAATTGTCTTCTTTCAATGATTGTAAGCAGAATATCCTTTTCAGTTCCAGAATATCCTCCTATTCCTTTTAAAATAGTGCATCCTCTGTCAAAGTCCTTTAAAATATAATTTAATACAAGATCCTTATTGGAAGTAATAACCATAATCTGTTTACGTGAATTAAATCCTTCAATAAATTTATCTGTAATAAATCCTGTTACATAAACACTTAATAGTCCAACAAGCCCCAATTCCACACCAAATGCAAAAATTGCCAAAAGAGTAACAATAGCATCAACAATGAAACTGGACATTCCGTAGCCGATGTGGCAATACTTGTTAATAATTCTCGCAATTATTGAAGTTCCGCCTGTGGAAGCCTCATATAAATAAATAATTGTTATTCCTAAGGCACAAATTGCACTTCCAAAAACTGTGGCTAGAAATATGTCTTTAGTAATAGTGTAATTGGGATAATATTTTTCAAAAACAGAAAGAAAAAAAGATAAAAGTACAGTTGCATAAATGCTCTTAAATCCAAAATGTCCGCTAATTACGATAAAGGCTAAAGCAAATAAAATTAGATTGCTAATAGCGACAAAAAGTCCTGTAGGAAAGCCAAATAAGCTATTTATAACCAAAGCTAGCCCTGTTACTCCTCCACTTGCTATTTTATTTGGGAAAAAGAAAAACTGTAATCCCATTGCAAGAAAAAGAGTTCCTATTCCAATTAAAAAATATTCCTTGATTAATTTAAAAATTGTTTTTTTATTCATAAAATACTCCCTTCATAAAGAAATTAAAAAAATAAATGAAAATAAAAAACGAAGCTACTTAAAAAAATTTATTCGATAAACACTATTCTTTTTTCGCTTCGCTTAAATTTACTCATTAGTATAAATTCAATTTATATGTTAAATAGTATAATGGTTTGTTTTGATTCTGCATTGCAAAGTCATATTCATTGAATACATTTTTTGCTTGCGGAATATTTTTTTGAAGCTGTGCAGACAAACTGAACTTTTCAGCAATCATTTTTGTAAGAGCTTTTAACTTTTTAGAAAAATCTTCTTCCAAATAAATATTTTCCACAGCGTAATTATTACGTAATCCCAAATCTCTTGCCATTATTTTTATAACTTCATCAAGACTTGCAATTCCATCAACCAAATTTATATTTTTAGCTTCATCACCGAGCCATATTTTACCTTGTGCATAATTTTCAAGAGTATTTTCATCAATTTTACGGCTTTTAGAAACACGTGATTTAAATTCACTGTATGTTTCTTGCATTGATTGGGTAATTTTATCACGAGATTCTTGTGATAATGGTGCAAAACTATCATTAATGTCTGAATATTTACCCTTTGAAATTGAATTTGAATGAACTCCAAATTTTTCTTGTGCATTGTAAAATTTTGGAATCATTGAAACTACGCCGATTGAGCCTGTAATTGTCGCATTATTGGCAAATACCTTATTTCCTGCCATTGAGATGTAATAACCTCCAGAAGCTGTGGTATCTGACATTGAAACATAAATTGGAATATTTAATTTTGTCAATTCCTGATAGATTACTTCAGAAGCTAGAGCTGAACCTCCGCCTGAATTTACACGAAGCACGATACCTCTTAAATTTTTAGTTTGCATTGCTTTTTCAACTTTTTCTAAAATATTGTCGGGAGTTATGACACCTTCCGTAACTCCATTTGGATCGTACATAATTGAACCTTCGGCATAAATTACAGCGATAGTTCCATTTCTAGGATTCCCCACTTTTTCATCCTTTACCCTTTTTTCATAATAGTCAGTAATATCTGCAACATTATCTTCTCGAATATTTAAACGTTTTGTGAAATCAGAAAATTGTTCCAACTTGTCAACTAAGTTTTTATCACGTGCGGCAAATGGTGTTAAATTAGTGTCAGTTCCATTTACAATATCGTTATTTAGTATATTTTTGTCAATTTTACGATTTTTAGAAACATCTTCAATAAATTTACCATATCTATTTTCCAAGATTCTTGTAAGTTCAGAACGTAATTCAGGAGTCATCTCATTTCCAGTATAATTTTCCCCATAAGACTTGTAATTTCCAATACGGACAACTTCCATATTCACTCCTAGTTTATCCAAAAGACCTTTATAATACATATCTGAATAATGATAACCTGTCAAATCCAAACTTGCTGAAGCAGATGGAATCATTACAACTTCATTTGCAATGGAAGCTAATTTATAATTGGCATTTGTAATATAAGCTCCAAAAGCATATATTTTTTTATTGTTCGCCTTTAATTCCTCAAATTTCTTTGACAATTCCTCTACTTTCGCAGATGACAGATTTACTGTGTCTAAAGCGATGATAACTCCCTTTACCTGATTATTTTTCTTTATGTCATCTAAGCTGTTTAAAACGTCCATATAGGATAAATTTTCTCTATCTGAGAGAAAATCTGAACCTATAACTTTATCCTCAACAACGTCAGAAACATTAAAAAGTATATATTCATAACTTTTTTTAACATTTTCATTTTTATTTTTTGAATTAACAACAGCAATTATTGACATTCCGATAATAAAAATTATAAATATTGATAATGAAAGTTTTAAAAAAAATGAATATATTTCTTTTGCTGTGAATATTAAAAATTTTTTGAAAAAATCCCAAAATTTCATTTTTTATTTTCCTCCTTGTATTTATATAATTTAATAATTTGCAAAAGTTTAGAAAGTTTTATTAAAATTTAAATTTTTCCTTTGTATTTTACTGTTTTCACTTTTACAATCATCTATTTTGCACATTGCTATAAATATGACAAATTATATCACTTTACAAAATAAATATCAATAAATTTTCTACTTGCCAAATATCTAAAATTATGCGATAATTTAATATATATGTATAATTTGAATTAAAAAATGGAGGACTGAAAATGAATGATAGAGTTGTTATTACAGTTATCGGAGCAGATAAAACTGGAATTGTTGCAAATGTTTCAACAAAATTAAGTGAATTAAACTTAAATATTATTGACATTACACAAAAGGTTTTTGAAGATGATATTTTTGCGATGATTATGCTTGTAGAAGCACCTAAAAATACAGACATAAAAGGGCTTCAGGAAGAATTTAAGGTCTTTGAAGATCAAATAGGTGTAAGAGTTTACCTGCAGCATGAAAATATTTTTAAAACTATGCACAGAATATAGTTCATTATTAAAATTTAGGAGGAAAAAATGAATTTATTACCTGATGAGATACTGGAAACGATAGATATGGTTGAAATGCAGCATCTTGATGTAAGAACTGTAACAATGGGAATAAGTCTACTTGACTGCATTGATGCCAGTGCAGAAAAAACAGCAGAAAATATCTATAACAAAATTATAAAAAACGGAAAAGACTTAGTAAAAATAGCCAATGAAGTGGCAAGTAAATATAATATGCCAATTATAAATAAAAGAGTTTCAGTTACTCCAATTTCAATAATTGGAAATGCAACAGATGCACAAGATTATACAATTTTTGCAAAAGCTCTTGACAAAGCGGCAAAGGAAATTGGAATTGACTTTATTGGAGGATTTTCAGCTCTTGTTGACAAAGGCTTTACAAAAGGCGATATTAATTTGATAAACAGTATTCCAAAAGCACTTTCAGAAACTGATAGAGTCTGCTCATCTGTAAACGTAGGTTCTACAAAATCTGGAATTAATTTGGATGCAGTAAAAATGATGGGAAAAACTGTAAAAGAGCTAGCTGAACTTTCAAAAGACAACGACGGATTAGCGGCGGCAAAATTTGTTGTATTTACAAATGCTGTTCCTGATAATCCATTTATGGCGGGAGCATTTCACGGAGTTGAAAATCCAGATATTGTCCTAAATGTTGGAATCAGCGGACCAGGAGTTGTAAGACATACACTTTCAAATATTTCAAAAACTGCGAAAATTGATGAAATAACAGAAGCCATTAAAAAAGTAAGTTTTAAAATTACAAGAATGGGAGAATTAATCGGAAAGGAAGTTTCCGAAAGACTTGGAGTTGAATTTGGGATAATCGACTTATCACTTGCACCAACTCCAGCTGTGGGAGATAGCGTTGGAAACGTTTTGGAAGAATTTGGGCTGGAAGCAGTTGGGGCTTATGGAACAACGCTTGCACTTGCGATATTAAATGATGCTGTGAAAAAAGGCGGAGCAATGGCTGCAACTCGTGTTGGTGGCTTAACAGGAGCATTTATTCCAGTAAGTGAAGATCAGGGAATGATAGAAGCCACAAGCAAAGGTTATTTAACACTTGAGAAATTAGAAGCAATGACTTGCGTATGCTCTGTTGGACTTGATATGATTGCTATTCCAGGAGATACTTCAGAAGCTGTAATTTCTGGAATAATAGCTGATGAAATGGCAATTGGAATGGTAAATACAAAAACTACTGCAGTCAGAGTGATCCCAGTCCCAGGAAAAAAAGCTGGAGATAGAGTAGTATTTGGTGGACTTCTTGGAGAAGCTGATATAATAAACATAAACAATTTAGATTGTTCAGTATTAATAAACCGTGGTGGAAAAGTGGCACCTCCGATTCAGGCTTTAAAAAATTAATTAATAAAAAATATAAAAATAAGAAAGTTAGGATTTATTCTTGACTTTCTTTTTAACAAAAGATAGTAAGAAGCCGCAGTCTTTCTACAAGCGAAAGTAGTTCACACTACAAATAATAAAGGAGCTGTAAAAATGTATCATATAAAAGATGAAGAATTTTTAAGAGGAAAAGTTCCAATGACAAAAGAGGAAATCCGATTTGTAAGCATTGGAAAAATGGAATTGCAGGATAATGACGTATGCCTTGACATTGGTGGCGGGACTGGCTCTATTAGCATGGAAATGGCTAGATTTGCACGAAGCGGAAAAGTTTTTGCAATTGAAAGAAATGATGAAGCAGTCGAATTAATTCAAAAAAATAAGGAAAAATTTGGATTAGAAAATATTACTGTAATTAAAGGGATCGCTCCAGATGGATTAAAAAATTTGAATATAAAATTTAATAAAATTTTTATTGGCGGTTCAGCTGGTAATTTAGTTGAAATTATAAAATATTCCTATGAAAATTTAGCAGAAAATGGGATTTTAACATTAAATTTTATTGTTTTAGAAAATATTTTTACAGCCATTGAAGAATTAAAAAAATATAATTTTAAAGATGTTGACATTTGTCAATTAATTGTAAGCAAAAATAAAAAAATCAAAGATTTTAATATGATGATGGCGGAAAATCCTATTTATGTGATTACTGCAAAAAAATAAAATAAAAAATAAGGAGACATAATGAGTAAAAATGGAAAAATTTATGTAGTAGGAATTGGCCCTGGAAAAAAGGCAGACATGACTTTTAAGGCTTATGAGAAAATGAAAAATAGCGATATTATTGTAGGATATAAAACTTATACTGATTTAATTAAAGAATATTTTCCAAATACTGAAATCAGAAGTTCCAGTATGATGAAGGAAGTCGATAGATGCTTAGAAGTTCTAGATCTTGCAAAAGCTGGAAAAAATGTAGCTTTGATTAGTAGTGGAGATGCTGGAATTTATGGAATGGCTGGAATTATGTATGAAATAATTAATGAAAATGATGATATAGAAGTTGAAGTAATCGCAGGAGTTACAGCAACAAATGCAGCAGCCGCAATTGTTGGAGCTCCAATTATGCACGATTACGTAACAATTAGCTTAAGCAATCTTTTAACGGACTGGGAATTAATAAAAAAACGTCTGGAATTAGCAGCACAAGGTGATTTTATCGTAAGTTTATATAATCCAAAAAGTAAAGGACGAGCAACACAAATTGCTGAAGCACAGAAAATTATGTTAAAATATAAGTCAAAAGACACTCCAGTTGCAATTGTAAGAAATGCAGGACGTGAAAATGAGGAATATGAAATTACAACTCTTGAAAATATGCTTGATTTTGAAATAAATATGCTTACAATCGTATTAATTGGAAATTCAAATACTTATGTAAAAAATGGGAAAATAATCACACCTAGAGGATATGAAAAAAAATATGAATATTAATTTTAAAAAGGGATAATCTCAACTTGAGAAAATCCCTTATTTTATTATGTTCTATTCTATTCTTTATCAAGAATTTAAATTAAAAACCCAAAATCTGTGCTACTCTTTCCTTTTCATTTTCCCATTCTTTTCCGTAGTAAGATTTTAAGTAAATTTCTCTTAATTCTTCCATCAATGGATATCTTGGGTTAGCTGGCGTACATTGGTCATCAAAAGCATCTAGGGACATTTCGTCTATTGCTTCCAAGAAGTCTTTTTCAGGCACTCCCCATTCTTTAATACTTGCTGGAATTCCTATTTTTTTATTTAATTCGTTAATTCCTTTAATTAAATTTTCTACTTTTTCTTCTTTAGTGTCTCCGCCAAATCCTAGATAATCGTTCATTTCAGCGTATCTTTGCATTGCGTCAGGATATCTGTATTGAGGGAATAGTCCCATTTTTGTTGGTGCTTCAACTGCATTGAAACGGATAACCTCTTCAAGAAGCATAGCATTTGCGATACCGTGTGGAACGTGGAATTTTCCTCCAAGTTTATGTGCAAGCGAGTGGTTTATTCCTAAAAATGCGTTTGCAAAAGCCATTCCTGCAAGACAAGAGGCATTTGCCATTTTTTCCTTAGCTTTAATTGCTTTTACACCTAAATCTACTGACTCTGGCAAGTATTTGAATACAAGCCTAGCTGCTTCTTTTGAATATGGTTTTGTATATTCTGTTGCCATAACTGAAACATAAGACTCAAGAGCATGTGTGAATACATCGATTCCAGAAGCTATTGTAAGCCCTTTTGGCATTGTAAGCATGAGTTCAGGGTCGTTAATTGCTACGTTCGGTGTCAATGCATAATCTGCAAGAGGATATTTGATTCCAGTTTCATCATCTGTAATTACAGAAAAAGGCGTTACTTCTGAACCAGTTCCAGCTGATGTTGCCACTGCAATAAATTTGGCTTTTTTACCCATTTCAGGAAATTCAACGATTCTTTTTCTAATATCCATAAATCTCATTGCCAAATCTCTAAATCGAAGTTCTGGATGTTCATACAACACCCACATAATTTTAGCGGCATCCATTGCAGATCCTCCACCAAGAGCGATAACAACGTCAGGATTATATTCAAGCATAGCTTTTGCTCCAGCCTGAGCTGAACTTAATGTTGGATCCTCTTTTACTTCTGAGAATATTCTATAATCAATGTGTATGCTGTCGAGTACTTTTGTAATATGTTCTGTATATCCTAATTCAGCCAATACTTTATCTGTCACGATAAAGGCTTTTTTATGATTTCCTTTTAATTCTTCTAAAGCTGTCGGAAGTGATCCGTATTTGAAATAAATTTTTTCAGGAACTTTGAACCATAGCATATTTTCTCTTCTTTCTGCGATTGTTTTTACATTTAATAAGTGTTTTACTCCTACGTTTTCTGACACGGAATTTCCTCCCCACGAACCACATCCAAGCGTTAATGATGGTTCTAATTTAAAGTTAAATACATCTCCAATTGCTCCAAGTGAAGCCGGCATATTAATTAATGTACGTCCTGTTTTCATTAATCTTCCAAATCTGTCTATTTTTTCTTTTTCTGCTAAATTAATGTATAATGAAGAAGTATGTCCCAAGCCTCCAAGTCTTACTAGTTCATCAGCTTTTTTAAGTCCATCTTCAAAATCTTCAGATTTGTACATTGCAAGCACTGGAGATAATTTTTCGTGTGCAAAAGGTTCTTCCATTCCAGTTGAAGTCACTTCTCCAATTAATACTTTTGAATTTTTAGGAATTTCAAATCCTGCCATACTTGCAATAATATAAGCACTTTTACCAACTATATCTGCATTCAGGCTTCCATTTTTAAATAGTACTTCTCTTACTTTATCCAATTCCTCTTCATTTAAGATATAAGCTCCTCTATTTAAAAACTCGTTTCTAACTTTATCATAAATTTCCTTGTCTATAATTACAGATTGTTCTGTTGCACAAATTACTCCGTTATCAAATGTTTTAGACATTAGAATATAGTTTGCCGTCATTTTTATATCTGCAGACTTGTCTATTACAACTGGCGTATTTCCAGCTCCAACTCCAATCGCAGGAGTTCCAGATGAATAGGCAGCCTTAACCATTCCAGGCCCACCTGTTGCAAGTATTAAGTCGGCATTTGCCATAAGTTCTCTTGACAACTCTACACTTGGTTCATCAATCCATCCAATTATATCTTTTGGCGCTCCATATTTTACTGCTGTTTCCAAGGCAATTCTAGCTGTTTCAATTGTTGCCTGTTTTGCTCTTGGGTGCGGTGAAAATATTATTGCATTTCTTGTTTTTAACGAAATTAATGTTTTAAACATTGCTGTTGAAGTTGGATTTGTTGTAGGTACAATTCCTGCAATAATTCCTATCGGAGTTGCAATTTTTTTTACTCCATAAGATCTGTCATCTTCCAAAACTCCACAAGTTTTTTCATCTTTGTATTTATTGTAAATATATTCAGAAGCAAAGTGATTTTTTATAACTTTATCTTCTACAATTCCCATTCCAGTTTCAGCCACTGCTAAATTTGCCAATGTAATTCTTTCATCATTCATTTTTTGAGCCACTTTTCTAAAAATCTTATCGACTCTTTCCTGATCAAATGTTGCAAATTCCTCCTGAGCCTTTTTAACCCTTTGAATAAGATCCTTCAAACTCTCTAAATCCTTAACTATTGCCATTTTTCCTCCTAAAATAAAACATATATTTTCTAGTTCCACTTATATTATAATAATACTCTATTTTCTAAAAAAACTCAAGTTTTTTTTTTCACTTTTTAATTTTAATTTATATTTTCATAACAAAGTTTGTCTCAAAAACTAAAAAAATCTAAAATTTACAAATACATTTAATATATTCCTGTTTCATTTCATTTGTGTTTAACCACCTTTTTTTATCCATTCCTCAAATTGCTTCAAGAACTTCTCTTCTTCTTCAAATGTCATATTTTTTGTGATTTTCACCTTTTGACCTACTGATTTAAAAACATGCGCATCCGTTTACTCACAACTTTTTTATGCACATCTAAACAACTATTTCATTATTCCTTATATTCTATTGGTTTGGCTTAATTAGCATTACGTGCTTTTCAGCAAAATTGTTCCTATCCCTGTAGACTTTCTCAATCCCATTTCCTATTCAAAAATTAATACTAAAAAATATTTTTATATTATGTTAAAATTCTAATATCAATTTATTTTTTTAATAAAATTAGAATTTAAATAGTAGAATAAATACTATCAAATCTAGTTTTATTATAAATATTAATTGGAAATTTATTAAATAATAAAAGGAGAAATTAATTATAAAAAACGCTTTTAGAGATTATATCTGTTTTACAGATATGCAAAATATAGAAAGCTTAAATCAGCAGATGAAGGAAAGTTTTTTATTTAAAGAAAATGAGATTAAGGATGAGAATATTGAGAAGATTCAGCTTAAAAACTTGAAATAAAGTAAAAAAATAAGGGATTTTCTCAAAATAGAGATTATCCCTTTTTAAATTATTCAGTTTTAATAAATTTAGCAATAAATTTTGTTCCTTTATTTAATTGACTCTCAACATCAATACTTGCATTATGCTGCTCAATTATTTTTGCAACTAATGAAAGTCCTAATCCAAAACCTTTATTTACTTTTTTGTTTCGTGAGTCATTTACTTGGTAAAATCTACCCCAAATGAGTTTTTTATCCTCTTCTGGTATTCCAATTCCATTGTCTTCAATTTCCATAACACAATTTTCATTTTCCGAATATAATTTTACATTTATTTTATCTTTTGTAAATTTCATTGCATTATTAAATAAATTGTCAAGCAATCTTTCAATCATTACTTTATCTGCGTTTATAAATATATTTTGTTCAATATTTTTTGAAATCTTTATATTTTTTTCGTTTAAAAGATTTTTATAATCTTCTAATATTTTTTCCATTGTTTCTGAAAAATTTATTTTTTGCAATTCAATAACAGTCTGCTTTTCTATTTTGGAAAGTTCCATTATTTGATTTATCAGTTCCGACATTTTTTTTGCCTGACGCTGAATCACAGAAAAGGAGTCCTTTGCTTCTTCCATAGTGTCTGCATATTCCAGCGAATACTGACTTTCTGTAAGTATAACGCTCACAGGTGTCCGAAGTTCGTGCGAAACATCTGAACTGAACTGTTTTTCACGTGTATAGGAATTTTCAAGCGAATTTAGCATTTCATTAAAGGTATCTGCCATCCTGTGTATTTCATCTTTTCCTTCATCAATTTTGATTCTTTTGGAAAAATCACCGTTTTTTTGAATTTCTGAAGCTGTATCTGATATTTTGGCTATTGGATTTAGAGCTTTTTTTACAATTCTGTATCCGCCATAAACTATTATTAGTAATAATAGTGGACTTAAAATTAAAATTATAATAAGCAGTTTGCTTACTTCATCAGATAGCTGATTTATTGGAACAATCCCTCTAACCCATTCTCCTCTAGAATTGTCTATTTTTTTATCGAAATAATAATATTTTTCTCCATTCTTTTCATAAGTTCTGACAGTGTTTTCTTTATATTTTAATGTTAAATCAAATCCTCGTGGCGACATTCCGCCCATTTCTATTCCTTCGCTACTGTACTTAACAAAGTAAATTCCATCATCAAATTCATCAAACTCATTAGGATCAGAAACCATCTCAACAGTCATTTCAATCACAGCCTCCATCAATTCTCGATGGTTCAAGTCTCCTGTCATCTTATTTGCAACAGTAAATGATACTGTTAGCATAATCGAAATTAAGATTACTACAAAAACAGTATACCAAAGAGTTACTTTCACAGTAATTGGAAAGTCCCCCCAAATTTTATTTAATTTATTTTTCAAAACTCAATTATTCCTTTCTTTTCAAAAAATTCCTGATAATTAATTTATTTGAACTAATCCTCCTTTATAACATATCCAAGTCCTCTTTTTGTATAAATTATCTGTTTTCCAGTTTCTATATCTATTTTTTTCCTAATATTTTTTATCAAAACATCAATTATATTAGAATCTCCTTCATAATCAAAGTCCCACACATGCTCCTTAATCTGATCTCTGCTTAAAATCCTATTTTTGCTTTGCATGAGATATTCCAGAACTTCGTATTCTTTTCCTGTTAATTCTATCTGCTTTCCAGCTCTTGTTACTGATTTTTCTGAAGTATCCAAAATCAAATCTCCTATTACAAGCTTATTTGAACTATTTCCATATTTTCTTCTCACAACTGCCCTAATTCTTGCCAAAAGCTCATTAAAGTCAAATGGTTTTACAATATAGTCATCAGCCCCCAAGTCAAGCCCTTTTACCTTATCGTCTGCACTATCCCTTGCAGTAAGCATAAGAATCGAAGTATGATTTCCCTTATTCCTAAGTTTTTTTATAACTTCAAATCCATCTACTTTTGGCATCATAATATCCAGAATTACTAAATCATATTCGCCATATTCCAAATAATCAAGTGCTTCTTCCCCATCAAGCACACTATCTACACTATATCCATTTTTTTTTAGATATCTTGTTACAACATTATTCAAATCTACTTCATCTTCTGCCAACAAAATTTTCATATTTAATTCTCTCCTGTATTATTTTTAGCAAATGCTAAAATCTTAAGTTTCTATTATTCTAATATATACTCAAACCTATTTAAAATTAAACTACTAAAAATTATATAAATTTAGGGTTTGAGTAAAATAGTCATAACTTTTGAGTTTGGTTTTAAAGCAGTTTTACTATAAAAACTATATCAATTTTACTATAATATATCACAAATTCCAAAAAATAAAAAGAGAGCAAACTGGAAATAATAAATTTCCAATTAACCCTCCAAAAGAATATCTTTTAATATTTTATTAATCTCTATCCACTTTCCATTTTACAATGACTCCAGTTGTTGCATCAATGTCAAATTCATATTCCCAGCCGTTGTAGTAAATTTCCCCTTCATACACCATTCTCCCATTTTCTCTATCCAAATGGATTTCTTTTACGTGAGAACTGTTCGCTCCTGGCACTTTTTTCAACGCAATGTTCATTGCCCTGTTTACTCCGATGTAGCTGTTTGAAGAAACATTTCTGTTATATTTGTGTTTACTTTTTGCGTTTACAGTCACTGATACTCCTAATACCATGATTCCTAATAATGCGATACTTAAAATTTTCTTTTTCATAGTTTTTCTCCTTTAATATTCATTTATTTTTTGCTTTTCTCTCTTATCTTGAATACATTATAATACAGTTTTATGAATATAAAATGAATGGAAAAAAATTTTTACAAAAAAAGGAACAGTCCTAATTTTAATTAGAAATATTCCTTCTATTTGTATTATCCGCTGTTACGAAGTCCTGTTGCCAGTCCATTTATTGAAATATGAATGGCTTTTTTAAGTTCTTCTGAATTATCTCCAGCTCTTGAACGTTTTATTAACTCAATTTGCAAATAATTCATTGAATCAAAATATGGCAGGCGATTTCGCAGACTGCTTACTAATTCTGGGTTATCTGCAAGTAAAACGTCATTTCCTGTAATTTTTTTCAAAACGTCAATCGTCAAAATCCATTCTTTTGCAATTTCATTAAAGATTTTTTGAGCAGTTTCCTGATCACTTGCTAGTTTTACATATTCAGAAAAGATTGATAAATCAGATTTTGATAAAACCATATCTACATTTGAAATTGTAGAACGGAAAAATGGCCATTCTTTATACATTCTTTGTAAAATGTCCATATTTTTATTATCATTGTTAATCCATTTTGTAAATGCTGTTCCAACACCATACCATCCCGGAAGCATTATTCTAGCTTGCGACCATGAAAATACCCACGGAATTGCTCTTAAACTTTCCAATGACTGTGTTTTTTTACGTGAAGAAGGTCTTGAACCGATATTTAATCCAGCAATAAAGTTTATTGGAGTAACTTCAAAAAAGAAATCTGAAAATCCATCTGTATTGTAAACTAAATCACGATAAGCATGGTAACTCAATTCTGAAACATCTTCTATTATTTTTTCATATTCTTCCCAGTTTGCGTCTTCTGCTGTCAATGCACTTGACTCAAGGGCAGCTGAAACTAATGCTTCCAAGTTCTTTAATCCTAAATCAGGATTTCCATATTTTGCACCAATTACTTCTCCTTGCTCTGTAAGTCTGATTGTTCCATCTGTACTTCCTTCAGGCTGTGCTAAAATGGCTTCGTAGCTTGGACCTCCACCACGTCCGACTGTTCCTCCACGTCCATGGAAGAATGAGATTTCCACATCAAATTCACGTCCAATTGCGGTAAGTTCTTTTTGTGCTTTATACAATGACCAGCTTGAACTTAAGTATCCTCCATCTTTGTTACTGTCTGAATATCCTAACATAACTTCCTGTTTTCTTCCTTTTTTATCCATCCATTTTTTTACTAATGACAAATTAAACCATTTTCTCAAGATATTAGGAGCTGCAATCAAGTCTTCAACTGTTTCAAAAAGCGGTACGATTTGTAAATCGCAAAATTCATTCCCTTCATTTCCTTTTGCAAGATTAGCTTCTTTTAATAAAATAGCTATTTCAAGCATATCTGAAACACTTGTAGCATGTGAAATTAGATTTTTTTCAATGATCTTATCTCCAAAACGATCTCTTAACGATTTTGCTTTTCTGTAAATTGCAAGTTCTGAAGCTAATGTTTCACTTTGCGGAATTGTTGGATCACTTAAAATTCTAGGATCATACTCTAATTCCCTTAATAAAATTTCACATCTGGCATCTTCTGATAAACTTAAATAATCTCCCAAAATATTTGCACTTTTTAAAAGTTCTGCAACACACACTTCATGAACACTTGAATCCTGTCTTAAATCAATTGTTGCAAGATGAAATCCAAATGTTTTTGTAGCGCTGATTAAATTATTTAATTTTCCTTGTGTTAAAAATTCACTATTGTTCTTTTTAAGCGATTCTGCCACAATTACCAAATCTTTTGTAAATTCACTTGCTGATTTATAAGGTATGTCAACTCCATTTTTTCTTTTTGGAGGCAATAAATCACGGTTATACTCGCACAAATTGTAAGCTGTAGCAAGCAATCTGTCTCTTATTGCTGTTAAAGCACGACGGTATGGTTCATGTGTACGATGCGGCGAAACTTCTCCAGAAGCATCAGCTAATTTTTGCAATTCTTCGGTAACATTTGTCATGGCAATTGACATTGACAAATCCCTGTAAATTTCACGAACTACATCTAAATAGTGCTGGAATAATTTAATAGCCTGCTCTTGTGCCGATTTTTCAAGTGTATTTACTGTAACATAAGGATTTCCATCCCTATCTCCACCAATCCACATTCCCATTGTAAGTGGAAGTAGGGCTTGAGATTTTAATTCAGAATTTCCCAATGTTTTTGAAATTTCCTGAAATTTATTCATAAGCCGTGGAATTTCATTGAAAAATGTAATGTTGTAATAACTTAGGGCATTGCTTATTTCATCTGTCACACGCAACTTTGTAGCCCGCAACATTGCAGTTTGCCACCAGATTTGAATACCACGGCTCAAGTCATTTAGCCATTCATTTTCATCAATTTGATGTAATTTTACATTTTCATATTTATCCAGAATATCCGTTAATTTTTTTGTCAAATCCAAAATACTTTTTCTTTGTACTTGAGTCGGATGTGCAGTCAGAACAGGAACAATAGAAACTTTTTCCATAGCCTTTAATATTTTTTCTTGACTAATTCCCTTATTTTTTAGGTTTTTTAATGATTTTTCAAGCGATCCAATTTGAAGCTTATTGGAAATCTTCGCATATCTCTGTTCGTGAGTTTGATACACATCTTCAGCAATATTAGCAAGAGCCGAAAAAATCGAGAAACTTCTTATTACCCTCAAAATTTCTACATCAGTAAGATCTGAACAAAAAGACGACAAATTTTTTCTAGCCTCTTGTTTTTGTGTCTTATAATATTTACTCGAAGCCTCCTTCAACTTTTCAGTAACTTCATAAATATGCAAACCTGCATACCTAAAAATCGTTTCTCCAAGTAAATTGGAAAACAGCTCATTATGAAGGAGCAAATCCTCCTGATGCTTATCCAATTTTACTGACGGTAAAGGAGTTATTGGTAAATTCTTTAAATCCATTTATTTCACACTCTCTTTCTTTTAGTAATTATATTTATTGTCTAAATTATTTATTTTAAGTACTTCACCGTTTAAATTATATCATAAAAAGACTTTATATTAAATAGCGATTTTAAATTATTCCAAAATGTGATATAATTTTAACAAAATAAGACAAGGCAAGGGGAACAGTCGCCATCCCCCTTGCGTTAAAATAAGAAATGAGTAAAATAGAAAATATTTATTAATAAAAATAATCTTAAAATTAGATAGATATTTGAAATTAAAAAGAATGTTGAGGAAAAGAAAATGGAAAAAAATTATGATGTATTGGAATTTTATAAGATAGTTAATGAACTTATTGATTTATCACGATTGGAAAAAACGAAAGAAAAGTTTCTGGATATTGATATTATAAAGGAAAAGTCAGTTTTAGATAAGGAACTTATGCTTATGATGGAGATGATTGACTTTTATAAGTATGATGATGGATTGGAACTTGCGGGGCTTGCGGATATTACTAGAATGATGAATTCCATTGATATTATTGGATCTTATTTGAGTGCTGAGGATTTGGCAGTTTTGAAGAAGAATTTAACAATTTTTAGAATTTCTAAAAGTCGGGCTAAAAATGCAAGAGATAAATATAAGGCAATTTGGAATTTGTTTAGCGATGTTGAGGAAGTTAAGGATATTGAAAATTTTATTTCTGAAGCGATTAATGATGAAGGAGTTTTAAAGGATGATGCTTCAATTGGGCTTCGAGATGTCAGAAGACAAAAACAAAATATTAATGCAAACATTAAGGAGAAATTTGATGAGCTAATTTCTAATAAAAATACACAAAATGCAATTCAGGAAAGAATAGTAACTCAAAGAAATGACAGATATGTAATTGCTGTAAAAACTGATTTTAAAGGGCTTGTAAAAGGGATAGAACATGATAGATCTGCAACTGGAAGTACAGTTTACATTGAACCTTTAAACGTTGTTTCATTGAATAATAAATTACGTGAATATGAAGCTCGTGAACGTGAAGAAATCAGGAAAATATTGCTTAGAATTACAGAAATTATAAAAACTAAAAAGGAAGAAATTCTGGAAATCAAGGAAATTCTGGAAAGACTGGACTTTATTGATGCCAAAACGACTTATTCAGTTAATAAAAGATGTATCGTTCCAAAAATTATTAACAAGGAATATTTGAAACTAGTTGAGGCAAGACATCCGTTAATTGATGAAAATATCGTTGTACCAATTAATTTTGAGCTTGGAAACCCTGAAAATATAATGCTTATAACAGGACCTAATACTGGTGGAAAAACGGTAACATTGAAAGTGGCTGGACTTCTTACAATTATGGCATTGTCTGGTATTCCGATTCCTGCAAATGAAAAAACTGAAGTTGGATATTTTCACAATGTATTAGCAGATATTGGGGATGAACAAAGTCTGGAGCAAAATTTATCTTCATTTTCAGGGCATGTTAGCAAAATAAAAGATATAATTGAACATGCAAGCAGTAAATCACTTGTATTAATGGATGAATTAGGAAGTGGAACTGACCCGATGGAAGGAGCAGCTTTTGCAATGGCAATCATTGATTATTTGAACAAAAAGCACGTAACTTCAATAATCACAACCCATTATAGCGAAGTAAAAGCTTATGCCTTTAACACAACAGGAATTAAAAGCGCCTCAATGGAATTTAATGTGGAAACATTGTCACCAACATACAGATTACTGGAAGGAATACCTGGAGAAAGCAATGCTCTTATAATTGCAAGAAAATATGGAATTAGCGAAGAAATTATTGAAAATGCGAAAAGTTATATAAGCGAAGATAATCAGCGAGTTGAGGAAATGTTAAAATCCATAAAGGAAAAAAATGATAAATTGGAAATGATGCATGCGCAATTGGAGGCAACAAGAGCTGAACTTGATAAACAGAAAAACATTTACGAGCAAAAAATGGTAAAACTCGAAAATGAAAAAAATGAAATTATAAAACGTGCCTACGAAGAAGCCGACAATTACCTGAAGAATATGCAGGCAAAAGCCAAAAACCTAATTGACAAAATTAACAGCGAGGAATCTAAAAAAGAAGATGCCAAAAACGCTCAAAGAAGCCTGAATATGCTACGTGAATCATTCATTACAGATAAAAAGAAAAATGTAAAAGAAAAGAAAGTTGTTACTCAAAACGTAGATTTTGCTGTTGGAGAAGAAGTGCTTGTAAAAACAATGAACCAAAATGGAAAAATTTTGAAAATAGTGCCAAACAACCGTATCCAAGTGCAAACTGGAATATTAAAGCTGGTTGTATCAACTGACGATATTGTAAAAATCCAAAAGAAAAAAACAAATAAATTCAAAAACTTCGCCTCATTAAAACGAACTTCCCAAGTACGAGGAGAAATTGACTTGCGTGGAATGAATGCCGACGAAGCAATCGCAGAACTCGAAACTTATATGGACAGAGCAATGCTCACAGGTTACCACGAAATCTACATAATTCACGGAAAAGGAACAATGGTACTAAGAAAAAAAATCCACGAATACTTGAGAACTTCAAAATATGTAACTGAGTTTAAGGATGCTAATCAGAATGAAGGTGGAATTGGGTGTACGGTGGTTACTTTGAAATAGGACATTTGATTTAAAGGAGAATGAAAATTTATGAAAATAAAAAATCTTCATATAAAAGAATTTAAAGGATTGAGAGATATATCTATAAATTTTGAAAAAAATGATAAGCCGTTAGATTTAGTAGTTTTAGCAGGTTCAAATGGAAGTGGAAAAACTAGAATATTAGAAAGTATTAAAGACTATTTCGAAAGTTACATTGATATTCAAGCAATAAAAATTATTAATAATTTGCAAATATTTTTTGAAAAAAAAGAAAAAGAATGTATAGATAAAATAGGAAGTGAAAAATATTTTTATAGTACTTTGAAATATTTTTCTTTAAATGATAAAAAAGAGAATCTGAATGATTCTTCATATTTGGTTATTAAAAAAAATTTATCAATTCTTCCTAAAATAATTTATGTTCCAACAGAAATAAATTTTCAAAAAGTAGAAATCGCTTCTCCTATGTTAGTTAGAGAATATAAGTTTTTAAACATTGTAGATACGGGATTAATAAAAGATGTGCCTTCCTACATAGCGACAAGAATTATAGAAATGGCTAATGATCAGGAAGATACTCCAATGCAAGAAATAAGGACAGCTGTATTCAAAGAAATAAATGAGATTTTTGAAATATTGGATTTAGATATAAAAATTTCAGGAATTTCTAAAAATGCAAAAAGTATACCGATTTTCACAAATTCTTCAGGAGATAAATTTGATATAAATGAATTGTCTTCTGGGGAAAAACAGTTATTTTTACGTACTTTAGCTATAAGAATGTTAAATCCTGAAAATTCTATTATTTTGATTGACGAGCCAGAACTTTCGTTGCATCCAAAATGGCAACAGAGAATCGTCGATGTTTATAGGAAAATTGGAAAAAACAATCAGATAATTATTGCGACACATTCACCGCATATTTTAGGAAGTGTAAAAAAAGAGAATATTATATTGCTAGATAAGGATGGTGAAGGGAAAATTGTGGTTAAAACTGGGGATGAATTGTATGATTCTCACGGACAGCCGACAGATAGAGTGTTGAAGGATATTATGGGCTTGGAAACTACTAGAAATCCTAAAGTGTTTAAGTTGTTGGAAGAAGCTGGGGAGTTAGTGGATAAAAATGAATATGAGAGTGAAGAATTTAAAACTAAATATAAAAAATTACGAGAAATATTAGGTAATAAGGATGAGGATTTGCTTTTAATGGGTATGGATATTCAAATTAGAAAAAAACGAGGTTTGAAAAATGTTGAAAGTAAATAAAAAGGATGAACCAGAATTTTTTTCAGAGTTCAAAAGAAAGAAAAATCCTAAACACTGGGATGTTCTTAATAAACCAGAGAATCTTCATATAAAACCAGAGTTAAAATCTTATATGTTAAAAAATGAACAAAAAATAGGAGATAAAAGTTACTGTCCTTATTGTGAAATGATACTGTCTTTTGAAGATAATGATTTAAAAGAAGATAAAAAAAGCCATATAGAACATATAAAACCAAAAAGTAAATTTGCTAATCTCACTTTTGATTACAGAAATTTTTTAACATCCTGTTCAGAAAACAAAACATGTGGGCATAAAAAACAATCTACTTGGGATAATAAATTATTTATAAATCCAGTTGAAAAAAATCCAGAAGAATATTTTTCATATAGCATAAGAACAGGTAAATTATTCCAAAAAAAGAAACTGGACTTGACTACAAGAAGGCAATAAAAACAATTGAAATTCTAAATTTAAATGAAAATAAATTATGTGATTATAGAAAAAGTTACATAAATCAGATATTAAATAGTATTAAAAACTCAAGAAATGATGATGAGAAAATAGAAATTATAAATTATTTTGATGAACTTCCAACATTAAAAAAATTTTTAATAGAAAATATTAAAATTTTATAAGAAATAATCTAAAAAATAAGAAAATTTTTCAAGGAGAAAAAAATGAAACTTTACAATACAATGACAAATAAAATTGAAGAATTTAAAACAATAGAAGAAAATAAGGTAAAAATGTATGTTTGTGGACCTACTGTCTATAATTACATACATTTGGGAAATGCACGACCGATTGTGGTGTTTGATACGTTGGCACGATATTTTAAATATAAAGGGATGGAAGTTAATTATGTACAGAATTTTACGGATGTGGATGATAAGATTATAAATAAGTCTATGGAAGAAGGGACTTCTGCGAGTGAGGTTTCGGAAAAATATATAAAATATTTTTTTGAGGATATTAGCAAGCTGAATATTCTTGAGAGTGTGAAAAGACCTAAAGTTACTGAGAATATGGCGGAAATTATTGAGATTATTCAAAAATTAATTGATAATGGGTTTGCTTACGAGAAAGATGGGGATGTCTATTTTGAGGTAAAAAAATATAAGGATTATGGGAAATTGTCAAATCAGAAAATAGAGGAGCTGGAACTTGGAGCTAGGATTGATGTTTCAGAAATCAAGAAAAATCCAGTAGACTTTGCCCTTTGGAAGAAAAAGAAGGATGGAGAGCCATTTTGGGAATCGCCTTGGGGACAGGGACGTCCTGGATGGCATATAGAATGTAGTGCAATGGCAAAAAAATATCTTGGAGATACATTTGATATTCACGGCGGTGGACAGGATTTAGTTTTTCCGCATCACGAAAATGAGATTGCCCAAAGCAAGTGTGCTTATCACGGAAACTTTGCAAATTATTGGCTTCACAACGGATTTATTCAAATAAATGGCGACAAGATGTCAAAATCGCTAGGAAATTTCTTTTTGCTTCGTGAAATACTTGAAAAATTCTCTGGGAATGTAGTAAGACTTTTTATTCTTAGCACTCATTACAGAAAACCAATTAACTTTTCATTCGAGAATATGGAGGATACAAAAAAAGCATTGCAAAACATTGTAAAATCAATGAATAAATTTGAAGATATTGTTGAAAAATGTAAGAATGAAAAAATAGAAAATGTTAAAATTTCAGAGTTTTCTCAAAAAATTGATGAATTTGATAAAAAATTTGAAGATGCGATGGATGAGGATATGAACACACCGCAGGCACTAGCGACTATTTTTGATCAGATTAGGGAAACAAATAAATTTATTTCCACAAATGAAAGTGAGTTTTCCACAATTTATTATGAAATAAAAAAATCTTATGATTCTTTGAAGGCAAAAATAGAAAATGTGTTTGGAATAGCGATTGAAGCAGAAAATGCTGTGAAGGGAGAAGATGGAGAAAATATGGAATTGACAAAAAAATTAATTGAATTACTGATAAAATTGCGAAGTGAGGCAAGAAGCGAGAAAAATTTCAAATTATCTGATGAAATTCGGAATGAGTTGAAGGCACTTGGGGTAGAAATTAAGGATAATAAGGATGGAAGTACAGATTATAATTTATTGTAATTTTTGATTTAAAAAGAGGGAAAAAATGAAAAATATTTTAGTAGGAGTTACAGGAGGAATTGCGGCATATAAATCGGCTGGGATTGTATCGCATTTGAAAAAGAAAGGATATAATGTGAAAGTTGTGATGACTGAAAATGCTACGAAAATCATTGGACCTTTGACTCTTGAAACTTTATCAAGAAATAGGATTTATGTGGATATGTGGGACAGCAATCCGCATTATGAGGTGGAGCATATTTCACTTGCGGATTGGGCGAATATAGTTTTGATTGCACCTGCGACTTATAATATAATTGGAAAAGTGGCAAACGGGATTGCAGACGATATGCCTACGACGATTCTTGCTGCTGTTTCGGTAAGAAAGCCAGTATTTTTTGCTTTGGCGATGAATGTAAATATGTATGAAAATCCGATTTTAAAAGAGAATATTGATAAGCTAAAATCTTTTGGATACAGGTTTATTGATGCAGAAGAAGGATTACTTGCCTGTAATTATAGTGCGAAGGGCAGAATGAGCGAGCCAGAGGATATTGTCGATGAAATAGAAAGATACAGTATTTTTTCAAAAATAGAAAATTTTGATACTGCACTAAAAGGTAAAAAAATTCTTATAACAAGCGGGCGAACAAAGGAAAATATTGATCCTGTCAGATATTTGTCAAATAATTCAAGTGGGAAAATGGGATATTCACTTGCTCAGGCGGCGGCTGATCTGGGAGCAGAAGTAACGTTAATTAGCGGGCCTACGGATTTGAAAGTTCCAAATGGGCTTAAAAATTTTATTTCTGTGGAATCGGCGTTGGAAATGTATGAGAAAGTGGATGAGTATTTTAAAAATACTGACATTTTCATAGCTTGTGCAGCAGTTGCAGATTACAGACCAAAGGAATATAAAAATGAAAAAATAAAGAAATCTGACTCAAATCTTGTTATAGAATTGATTAGAAATCCTGATATTTTGCTAGAGATGAGTAAGAAGAAGGAAAAACAACTATTGGTTGGATTTGCCGCAGAAACTAATGATATAAAGGAAAATGCCTTAAAAAAGCTGGAAAAGAAAAATTTGGATATTATAGTGGCAAATAATGCGTCTGTAATGGGCAGCGATGAAAATGTGATTGAGATTATTAAAAAAGATAGGACTTCGGTGGAAATTAGTCAGAAAAGCAAGATTGAATTGGCTTATGATATTTTGAATGAAGTTATTTTTGAGTTGAAAAAGAGATAAAGTTTTTTGAAATTATGGATGTGTAGATTTTTATAAGTTCATTGATTTTGTAAAAGGGAGAATAAATTATGAAATCTGAAAAACAAAAGATAAAAAAAGTGTACATGTTGTATCATAGAGATGAAAAGGATGACGATAAATTAATAGGATTTTTTTCAACAAAGGAAAAGGCATTGGAAATTGTTGATAAATGGAAAGAAATGAAAGGTTTTAGGGATTTTCCTGAAGGATTTAAAATTAGAACCATGATAATTGGGAAAAATTACTACACAAAAGGGTTTAAATCTAAAAGCCTTAAATAATTAGGAGAAACTATGGAAATATGGATTTTATCACATGGATATGATTATGGAGATGTCTATGATAAGTATAAGTGGAATGAAGAAGCAAGGTTTTTAGGTGCCTATTATTCAAGGGAAGAAGGATTGAAGGCACTGGAAAAATATAAAAAAATCAAAGGATTTTGTTCACATTTGGATGGGTTCTGGCTAGAAAAGCATCATTTGGATAAATATGCTGGATGGGAAGGTGGTTATGTTACTTATTATAAAGAAGATGAGGTAAAGATTGATAATTCAAAAAATCAAAAATTATATGTACTTTCTCATTTTTATTATACTGGTAAAGATAAAATAAAAGAAAAACATCGAATTTTATCAGTATGTTTGTCAAAATTAGAAGCTAGGAAGAAAATAAAGGAATATCAGAAAATAGAAGGATTTTCTTCACATATTTCTAATTTTTACATTGAAGAATATATTTTAGATGAAGAAAAAAATAAATAAAAGAAGGAGAAGCTATACAAATTTAGCGAATTAATGTTATGGATAATGAAAAGAAAAATGTAAATAGAGTTTTGAATGAAAAAAAAGAAAATTTGGAAAACAAAAATTCAAAATCTAGAAAAAAAATAGGAATAATTTTGGGAATAACGGCTTTATTGATTTTAGGAATTATAATTTTGGGGATGATATTTGGTAGAAAAAATATTAATTTTAGAAATATTGCAACTGAAGATGAAGATGACAAAATTTTTAGAATTAATCCAGTAAAAAATCCACAAGTTACGTATTACAATTTTCGTGGAGAAGTTTATCCTGATTGGGCTAAATTTGGGCTTACTCGAAGTAATGGAGCAAGAGGGCATCAAGGAATTGATATTTTTGCATTGCCTGGAACAGATGTTTATGCGGTTCTGGATGGCAAAATTGTGGATATGTATGTGGATAAAACAGGGTATGGATTAAATTTTTATTTGGAAGTTAATCCAAAGGAGCTTGAGAAAATAAAAAGAAAAAATTACAAGCCTAAAGAAAGTGCAAGAGAATGGGCATACAGCCCAAATTATGACCCTAATACAATGCAAGTAAAATACATTAGATATTGCCATTTAAGCGAAGTAAACGTAAAAATTGGAGATACGGTAAAAGCTGGACAAGTAATTGCTAAAACAGGAACAACTGGAAATGCAAGTGGTACTCACGCTCCTCATCTCCATTTTGAAATAGCTTTTGAAATGCGTGGAAAAGGGCTTACAAACAGAGTCGATCCAGAAATGTACTTTAAAATAAAAAATGGAAATCAGATGTCAAGACATGAAATAAAGATTCAAACTGAAGCAGCTAGAACAGAATGGTTTGAACCAAAAGGGTATGATATTGGATTTAGAAATAAAAGTATATTTTTAGAAAAAAAAGATGATTTACATAAAAAAGAAAAAATAATAAACAATTCTAAAAAAATGAATTTAAAAAAGGTGGGAAAAAAATAAAATAAAAAGCAAGGGACATTCAAATCTCTTGCTTATTTATTACATTTTTTATTTACAAAAAACGTTTCTTAGCTTCCAAAACTCTATCCAAAATTACAATCGCCGTAGTCGCCTCCAGTACTGGCACTGCTCTTGGCACTATTATTGGATCATGTCTTCCATGAACTTCTAAAATATCATTTTGCTTTGTTTCAAGATTCACAGTTTTTTGTGCTTTTTCGATTGAAGCCGTCGGTTTTATTGCCACTTTAAATGAAATTGGCATTCCAGTCGTTATTCCACCTATAATTCCACCATTATTATTTGTAAATGATTTTATTTCTCCATTTTCATCAAAATACATCTCATCATTAGCTTCATACCCTGTCATTTCTGTAATTCCAAAGCCTGCTCCAAATTCTATTCCCTTTGTAGCCGGCACCGAGAAAATCATTCTCGAAAGCTCGCTTTCCATGGATTCAAAATATGGATCTCCTATTCCCGCAGGAAGTCCTGTAACCATAAGTTCCACAATTCCACCAAGCGAATTCTTTTCTTCCCTAGTTTTTTCCACAGTCTTTTCAATTTTTTCCACAATTTCCTCATTCAAGACAGGTAAAGTCATATTTCTGAGTTTATTAATATTTTCTTCTGTAATATCGCTTTCCACAAAATCTCTATCTTCAATATCTTTCACTGATTTAATGTGAGCTGCAATTAAAATTCCTTGCTCTTTCAAAATCTGTTTTGCAATCGCTCCAGCAAATACCAATGAAGCCGTTATTCTCCCAGAAAAATGTCCACTTCCACGAATATCATTAAATCCGTTATATCTGTTAAATCCGCTCCAGTCTGCATGTCCTGGTCTTGGCTTTCTTTTTAATTCGCTGTAATCCTTTGAACGCTGATTTGAATTTCTGATAATCATCGCAAGTGGCGTTCCAGTCGTTTTTCCATCAAAAAATCCACTCAAAATCTCAAATTCATCCTTTTCCACTCTAGGTGTTGTCAATTTCGATCTTCCAGGTGCTCTTCTTCTCATTTCCTGCGAGATAAATTCCAAATCCAGCTCTGTTCCTGCTGGAATTCCGTCAATATTTACGCCCAACGCATTTCCATGTGATTCCCCAAAAATTGAAATTTTATAGTTTTTCCCAAAATTTGCTGCCATTTTCTCACTCCTTCTATTTTATGAAAATTATAACAAAAAATAATTTTTATCTTTTATCAATTTTTCTTTATATATTTTTAAAAAATTTCATAATACTTTAAAAATTTAATTTTTTACTTTATACCCTTTTTTAACAATGTTAATTTCTATTTACAACTTTTAAAATTAAAAATTCTATTTTTCAGATTTTATTAAATCATTATAATTTTTAACTTTTGTTTTTTCTTCTTTTGAAAGTAAATTATATAATTTACGAACCATTTCCACGTATGATTTTTTCGTATATTTTTCGCCAGTTCTCTTATTCAATACTATTTTTTCAGCATTTGGAATATCACTTATCAATTTACTCACAATAACATAAGGCTTCCAATCTTCTGTGTAAATATCACTTTTTCCATTAGGCGTATATTGAGCTGTGTTCAATTCAGCAGTCCCAGATCCTTTTTTAATATTTCCATCTTTATCACGACCAAGCCATTTATTTTTTAACTGTTCCACTTTTCCACGAGCTTGAGCAGTTTCCCGTCTTTGCTCAAATAACCACTCAAAAGGATAATCTATTTGATATCCGTATTTCCAAGTCGACATGTGCGATCCCTTGATAAATTCTCCCCAGTTAATTCCAGTACCTGGTTTTGTATTATCATGAGTTGTCATTTTTCTATCAATTTTATTTTGCTCTTCAATTGAAAGATAAGGGTCCCATTCATCATGAGCAATTTCAACTCCTGCAGCCTTAAAATATTCCTGAATCGTTTTCCACAAACTTGTTGCCATCAAATCATCCGCAGCTGTATGAACAAGTACATTGTCGTCTGAAATCATGTAATACCAGTTCTGATAGTTCTTTTTATCGAGTCCAAATCCATTAAAGCTGATTGGGTCATTTTCTGGAGAACGTGCCGGCGCACCATTATTCTGAAAGTCTTTATTATAGTTATTAGACCATTGAGAACCTAAAATTGCTACACCTGCAAAAAAATTATCTCTTTGTGCCGCCATATCTAAAAGAAGCATACCACCCATAGATTGACCTGTTCCATAAATACGGCTTTCATTAATATATCCCCTGTATTCTGCCAAAACTGAATCTAATAACTCCCAAATTGCTGTATTCGCTTCACTTGAAGAAACAACATCATTTGTAGAACGTCGACTTTCCTCAACTTGTGGAACAATAATTATTGCAGGATTTTTATCCTGTATCTCTTTACTTGCCGCTTTTACCGCCGCTTTTGAAGAAGTAAGCGAAGCCATTGGATCAGTATCATTTGCTCCTGCATGTTCCATATGCAGAACAACCGAAATATTTCCTTTATTTTTTTCTAAAACTTCTTTATTTGGAACATAAATTGCATAAGGCATTTCAAAATCCTCATATTTTCCAGTATATTCACTATATGCCTTAGTAGCTTTAAATCCTCCATTTCCAATATAATGTATTTTCCATCCGCTATTTTTGTCAAATTCCGGCAAGATAATTTTGTTTTTATCTGCTGTAATTATTGTTTTTGTAACAGTTTCTCCTGTTGGTCTTGTCTGTGTTTCTTCTGATAAAGTATAATTTGAAACTTCTTTTGTTCCCGCAGTAATTTTTCCATTTTTCCCAGTAATTTCACCAATCTGTTTCACACCGGCCATCATTGTACTCGTATAGGATAAATTCTGTCCCATGAGCATATATGCTGTATTCACTTCAATAATAACATATTTTCCTTCCTTCGTTCCACCATTTTTAGAAATTTCCGGATTATCATTGACATAAATCCTCGTAATTTGTCCTTCATTTCCTTTTATACTATCTTTATCAATTTCTATCGTTTTCTCAAAACCATCTTTTTTCTCACTATAAATCGCATAATCTGTAATTTCATAATCATTTTTATCTACAGAACTCGCCTTAATATCTTGATTATATTCAACAATAATTGCTGAAGTTTTTGCCCCTTCCAAATCAACAAATCCATAGGATTTTACACCAACAATAGCGTTATCAGCTGAAATTGATTTTACTATTTTACTTGTAGTTTTTGCAACAGAAATCGTACTAAACCCCATTCCTACTAAAAATAAAGCTATCATTCCAAAATATAGTTTCTTTTTACAATTTAATTTCATAAAGTTTTCCTTCATTTATCATAATATTTTCCCACATTTTTATTTATCATCATTTTTTACAACAAAATCTTTTCCATTTACAAAAACTGCCTCACTATTGCTTATTGGAAGTAAATTTAATTTACTTTCATAAATTTTTATAGTTTCTTTTGTACTTTCGACAAATGGAAATTCATTATTATGTGGCAAAATATAAAAATCTGTAATATTCATTGCTTCATAATTATCCAAATCAGGAGCAATATCCTTATTATCCATTATCTGATTGTATTCTATATTTTTAGAAGTAATAATCGCCCCAGCCGATTCTCCTATATAAAGCATTCCATTTGAAATTTTGTCTTTGATAGTATCTAAAATTTTTTTACGTTTTAGTTCCTGCAATAGATAAAATGTATTTCCACCTGATACATACAAAATTTTTGTATTCTTTAATATATTTTCTATTTTTTGTTTTTCTGTTTTTGAAATATCTAAAATATTTATTGAAAATCCCAATTTCAAAAATGCCTGCTTAGCTTCGTCTACATATCCTTTATAATCTTCAGTGTTTGAAGCAGTCGGAACAAACGTAATTTCTTTTTCTGGTACATCTTTTAAAAATTCTTTCGCTAAATTTTTCGTTCCTGCTAAATATGATGTCAAAAATAATTTACTCATATAAATTCCTTTCCTAACGGTCTCAACAAAATTTAATTAAATTTTACATCCGCATATTCTATTAATTTTCTATCTCATTAAAAAAATTTTTATTTTAGATTTTACCATTTTTAACTTATTTATCTATTATAAATAAACTTTATCTTTCTAAAAAATCTTTTTAGCAATCTTTCTCTATTTCTCCACCCATTTTTACAAAATCATCCCAGAAATGCGGATAAGATTTTCTAACACTCTCAGCTTCTTCCAAAATGATCTCTTTTTCACATCGAGATGATGCAACTGCCAAAGACATTGCAATTCTATGATCATTCCAAGCACTCACCGTAACTCCGCCTGCAAATCCCTCTACACCTTGAATAATTAAACTGTCCCCTTCCTCAGCCACATTCGCTCTAAGTTTATTCAGTTCAGTCTTTATTGAAGTTATTCTATCTGATTCCTTTATTCTAAGTCTTTCCCCATTAATAATCCTAGTTTCCCCTTCGCTCAAGGCAGCCAACACAGTCAAAATTGGTGCAATATCAGGACATTGTGAAATATCAATCACAGTTCCTTTTGTTTTAGATGGTTTCACAATCACATAATCATCAAAAATCTCAAGATTTGCCCCCATTCTTTGAACAATTTCTATTATTTCCCTGTCGCCCTGCAGCGAGTTCTTATTCACATGCAGGCATTTCACTTCATTATCCTTATTTGCAGAAATTATTCCAGCCACAATCCAGAACGCCACTTGCGAATAATCCCCCTCAACAGTATAATCAAACGGCTTATAAATCTGATTTCCCTTTATATCGAAACTCTTATAGTCATTGTTCACAATCTCAATTCCTGCCAGTTTCAATATTTCCAATGTCAAATCAATATATCCCTTAGATTCCAAATTCTTATTAATAGTCAGCTTTGAATCCCCGTCCAATAGTGGCAAGGCATATAAAAATCCAGTAATAAACTGTGAACTTATATTCCCGTCAATTTCATAATTTCCTGCCTTCAATTTTCCATTTACTGTAAGCGGTAATTTTCCATTCTCATTTTTATAAAAGATTCCCTGCTTATCAAAAATCCTATAATACGATTCAAGCGGTCTGTCCACCAGTTTTCCTTTTCCATCGAAAATCAGTTCATTTTCACTTGTAATCCCGATCGGTATCAAAAACCTGATTGTAGATCCCGATTCATTACATTGTACATATTTATCTTTTGGAACAACTTTTCCGCCATTTCCAATAATTTCAAGAGAACTTTCCTCTCGATTGATTTTTGCTCCCCAGTTTTCCATAATATCCGTTGTTGTTGTAATGTCTACTGAAAACTTCAAATTATCAATCTTTGACCTCTTCCCGCCTTCACCTAATGCAGCTGCAATTACTGCTCTGTGTGAATAACTTTTAGATGGCGGAATTTCTATTGTACCGTTTAATACACTTGGTTTTATTTTTATTTTCATAAATTTTTTCTCCTTTTTATTCATTCTACTTTAAAAATTTTATCCTACTTCACCATCACAATCCAACTCTCCATTAACATTTCCACTTAACATAATAGCATGTCCAAGAAAAAATATGTCATTGTCATAATAAAATGCTGTAAAATCTCCATCAGCGGTTACCCATAAACCTTGCAAATAAATACAATTTCTAAATACTCTTTCAGGAACTATTTCTCTCTTCAATTCTTCAATTTCTTCCTCTGATAATTCAATCTCTGAATTTTCATGAATATTCTCAATAAATTCTTCCAATTCTTCTTCATCGTCAACACAAAGCCAATCCATAACTCCGTCTTTCCCATAATCACTTACCAAATCTTTCATTTTTGTGTCCCATTCTTCTTGATTGAGATACATAATTTTAAATTGTTCAATTACTCTTTTAATTTCTTCTACTTTTTTCTCTTCACTCCAATCACTCTCAATTCCACCATCAAAACTCACACTTATTTTTCTCCCAAGCCACTCAACTTCAGTTTCAAAATTTTTTATTTCTCCAAAAATTTCATCTTTTATAATATTACTCACACTAATCCTCCATTTTATTATTTTTTTTATTTCATAAAATTAAAATTATCCTATAATATCCGCTTCACCGCTAAATTCCCCACTAACATTCCCCATTAAATCAATTCCATGCCCTGCAAAAAATACTTCATCATCATAATAGTACACCGTAAAATCTCCATCAGAAGTTATATGCACCCCTTCAAGATAAATCCCATTTTTAAAAACTTCTTTTGAAACTTTCTGTTTTTTTAACTCTTCCTTTTCTTTTTCCGTAAATTTAGAATTTGAATTTTTTTCAAGTATTTCTATCATTCCATCTATATCTTCCTCATCTACTGAAGAAAACCAATCTTCCGCTAACCAACGCAAATCTTCCACAATTCTATCTCTTATTTTTTCATCCCATTCTTTTTGATTAAGATACATAATTTTAAATTGTTCAATTGCCCCTTTAACTTCTTCTACTTTTTTCTCTTCACTCCAATCACGCTCAATTCCATAATCAAAATTCACACCTATTTTTCTCCCAAGCCACTCAACTTCAGTTTCAAAATTTTTTATTTCTCCAAAAATTTCATCTTTTATAACATTATTCATATTAGTTCTCCATTTTATTCTTTTTTAATTCAAGATTTTAATAAATTTATCAGACACTGCCTAACCTTTTCAATTTCCCCACATAATCACACATTTCTATTTCCACAATTTCAAATGCTTACTCAAAAATCTCTTCCGCCCCAATCTTCATAATCTCAACTTCCCCAATCTCTTTCAAAATCACAAAATTAATCCCATCACTCGTACTTTTCTTATCCCTTTTCATAATCTTCGCAATCTCATCTTTTGGATACTCAATTTCAGTTGGCAAATTCAATGCTTTAAGCAATTTCGCAATTTTCACAGCTTCCCCTTCTTTAGTAAACCCTTTTTTCTCTCCAATTTTCGTAATATCCACCATCCCAGCAGAAATCGCCTCTCCGTGAGAATATTTTTCATAATTTGTAAACTGCTCTATGGCATGTCCAATCGTATGCCCAAAATTCAGTATCATTCTCAAGTTGCTTTCCTTCTCATCCTTTTCCACAACTTCCTTTTTTATCTCACAGGAACGGTAAACAAGTCCATTTATATGCTCCATCAAATGTTTTCGCAAATTTTCCTTATAATTTTTGTCAGTTTCAGAAAGTCCAGATAATTTTACAATATTTTCCAGCTTTTCAAAAAAATTCTTATCGTAAATACAGCCATATTTCACAATTTCAGCAAATCCATCGTAAAAATAACGATTTGTCAATGTATTCAAAAAATAATTGTCAATTAAAACAAGTTTCGGCTGATGAAATGCCCCAACAAGATTTTTACCCTCCGGCAAGTCAACTCCGACTTTTCCTCCAACGCTGCTGTCAACTTGAGAAATTATTGTCGTAGGAATTTGGACAAAATCAATGCCACGCATATAACTAGCCGCTGCAAATCCAGCAATATCTCCAACAACTCCGCCTCCAAACGCAACAACCATATCCTTTCTCGTAAGTCCAGCCTTCACCATCCCCGAATAAATCGCAGGCATTATCCCAATATGCTTATGTTTTTCCCCCGCTTCCAGCACATAAATCGTATAGTCAAACCCTTTAAACATTTTCCCATATTCATTTTTATAAATCTTATCCACATTAGAATCTGTAATCACAAATAATTTTTTTCCGTCATAAACATTCCCAATACATTCAGGAAATTTCTCAAAAAAATTCTCCCCAATCAAAATATCATAAGAATTTTTCCCCAATCCGACATTCAATATTTCCATAATTTTCTCCATCCTCTCTTACAATAAATAATTTATATTTAACACCCATTTAAATAACGAATTTATTACAAACTTTTTCAAAAAAGTATAAAAACCTAGTATAGTAAAACTGCTTTAAAGCTGAACTCAAAAGCTATGACTATTTTATTCAAACCCTAAATTTATATAATTTTCAATAGTTTGGTTTTAAATGGGTTCGAGTATATTTTCAAATAATTAAAATATAATTTTCACTTTTTAAATAGAATCTAGTATAAACTAATCTGTCGGAACATTTTTCTGTGCTGACAAAACTGTTTAAGTATAGCTAATTTTTTGTCAGTGCAGAAAAATGTGGTAGACTAACCATAGGTTGTAGAATTTGTGGCAATGAACAATCCTACAAAAATAAAAAAGAAAAAATATAATAAAAATAGTAAAAATTGTTATTAAACAAAATATATAGACAGATTTTTAAAGTTATTTGTATATTAAAATATAGCAAAACCACCAAATTCACACATTTAAAATGATTTTACTATAAATAAATTTTTATTTCAAATTATATCTTTTTTCAAGTTCTCTTTTTATATAAACCGACTGAAACTCTTCCTTTAGCATATCCAATATAATCACATCGTATGTTTTTCCCATAATTTCTAAGGCTTTTCGTAATCGTCCAACTTCTTTAAAACCAACTTTTTTGTACAGATTGTAAGCTGGTTCATTATATTCAAATACACTTAGCGATATATTTCTTAGATTTAAAAATGAAAAACCATAATCAAGTATTAACTTTAGAGCTTCCATTCCATAGCCTTTTCTCTGATGTTTGGGATTTCCTATAAGAACTCCCAATGCACCATTTCTATTTACAATATCTAACGAGTTAAATCCAATATTTCCCAAAAGCTCATCATTTTCAAGCAACCTAACAGCAAACATTTTTTCTTTTTTTACTGAAATTAAAAATTTCTTTTCACTTTCAAAATCTATAATATTTGTATAGGAAAGATAACCCAAACCAACCGAAACTTTTATATCATTAACCATTTGAGCATATTCTTCGACATCATCAAGAGAAATTGGAGAAAGATAAACAGCATCGCCAACCAATGTTTTCAAATATTTTTTCATTTCAAAGCCATTTTCCATTTTATTCCTCCCAAACAGATTTCTCTTATAGTCATTTGTAAAAGTCTAAAACTTTCAATAAATATAGTATTTTTAATATTTAATTTCTTATTTTTCTCCATTCTCTGACAAGGAAGGAGTGCGATTATAAATACTGCTGTTATTCAATCTTTATTACTTTTACAATTGCCTAAAATTTTTCTTAATCAATTTTTTCCCTACGTCTCGTAGACATTATGAATTTTTCCTTCAATGTTCCCAAATCATTATCATTCAATGCATCTTTTATTACATCTAATTCTCTTTCAAACTGTTGTATCATCTTCAAAAGATTTTTTTTATTTCCCATAAACAGTTCTGCCCACAAATCTTCATTTATTTTTGCAATCCTTGTCAAATCACGATAAGAATCCCCAATAAAACGATTCGTATCGTACTTTTCGCTATCGCTATTTACAAGTGAAACGGCAATTGCATGCGTAAGCTGGCTCGTAAACGCAATAATTTCATCGTGTTCCTTTGCTGTAAGAAAACTGACTTTCTTAAAGCCCATCAGCTTAACAATTTCCGACAGCAATTCTAGATTTTCTTTTTTATTTTTTTCGTCCTTAATAATTATATAATTTGCATCTTTAAACACTCTACTATCTGCAAAATCAATCCCACGTTTCTCACGTCCTGCCATAGGATGTCCAAAAATAAAGTCAATATTTCTTCCACTCTTCTCAATAATTGGATCAATATCCTTAATAATTTTCTCTTTAATTCCAACAACATCAGTAATTATCGCATTTTCCTTAAAATAATTAATATTATTCACAAAAAACGACTTCATCAAATTCGGGTAAAGAGTAATTACCACAAAATCTGACTTTTCCAAAGGCTCCCTAGTTTCTAGAAATCCTTTATTTATCATTTTTTTTTCTTCTGCCTTCTTTATTGTTTCCTCATCAATATCAATCCCGTAAACAGTCTTAATTCCCATTTCCTTAAAACTTTGTGCAAAAGCTGCTCCAATTACTCCAAGTCCCACTATTGTTACTGTCAAATTTTCTATTTTTTTTAAAATTGTAAACACCCCTTTTTACAAATTTTCTTATAAACAGCTATTTCAATCTAAATACCACTATCAAAATTTTAATTATTCCACCAACTTTTATTTTGCTTTTCTAATTTTTTCATTTCCTCTGTTCTTCCTTGCGACTTATAAATTTCTATTAACATATTTCGCTCGTATGTTTTACCATCATTTGGATGCTTAAACGCCATAGAATTTTTATACGCCTTTTCAGCTTCAATAAAATTACCTTGTAAAAAATACATATCTCCTATTCTAATCCAATAATCCCGTGCATCAAACTTTTGTTTTTTATTAGATATTTTTTGTATTGCCAATTTATAATACTTTATGGCATTTTCATAATTTTGAGTTTTATAATCATACATTTGGGCTAATGAAGCATAATCAGGTTGATAGTCTTCTAATTCAATTAACTGTAAATAAGTTTTTTCTGCTAAATCATATTTTTTTAAACTTACATAAGAATACGCTAATATTCTTAAATCTCTAACATCACCTGTTTCCTTATAATTATTTTCATATTCTTGTAATTTTTGTTCACCAAAACTTTTATCCTTCTTCTGTCTTTCCAAAGTTTCTTGAGCTGGTTTATATTCTTTATCAGCAGCTTCTTTCAACAATTTATTTCCTTTTTCATCCTGTTTTATCCAAATATAAAATTCTCCCAAATCATTTAACGCTTTTACATCACCAGATTTTATTAATTCATTATACCGTTCAATAATTTTTTCTTCTAATTCTTTAGTTTTCTCTATATTTACTTTTAAAACTGAACGCACTATTGAATCTCTCCAGTATCTATAGAATGAAATAATTTTTTCTTTTATTTCTCTACTATTTCCTAAGTTATTATTTTCTTTTTCATATTTTAATAATAATTTCTCAGATTCTTCAAATTTTCTATTTCGAAAATAATAATCACTTAATTTTAATAGTGAATCCTTATCTCCTTTTTCAATTTGCTTTAAATACTGCTTTTCCTCTTTAGTATAAGTTTCTTTAGAAAAAGAATTAATTGAAGAAATTAAAATTAGTAATAATAGCCATTTTCTTTTCATTTTTTACAACCTTCTAATAAATTTACTTAAAACTTTTCTCCAACACATTTGCAATCTTCTCCACATCCTGCATTAAATCGTCAAACACTTCAAACTTCAATGATTGAGGTCCATCTGACAACGCCTTGTCTGGCTCAGGATGTACTTCTACCATCAGTCCGTCTGCTCCAGCAGCAATTCCTGCCATTGCAAGCGGTTTTACCATCCAGTATTTTCCAGTTGCATGAGCTGAATCCACAATTATCGGCAAGTGTGTCAATTTTTTAATCATAGGTACCGCATTTAAGTCCAATACATTTCTATAGGCTGTTTCATAAGTTCTGATTCCTCTTTCACAAAGAACTACATTTTCATTTCCACCAGCTAAAATATATTCTGCCGACATTAGCCATTCTTCGATTGTTGCACTCAATCCTCTTTTTAGCAATACTGGAATATTTGTTTTCCCAACCTCCTTTAATAAATCAAAGTTTTGCATATTTCTTGCACCTAATTGAATCATATCAAGATGTGGACCAAATTCATGCAATTGAGCAATTGACATAACTTCACACACTATTGGAAGTCCTGTTTCTTCTTTCGCTTTTTTCATCAATTCAATACCTTCCATCTCTAATCCTTGGAAAGCATAAGGCGATGTTCTCGGTTTTACAACTCCACCTCTTAAAATATTTGCTCCAGCCGCTTTTACAGCTTTTGCCGTATCAATAATTTGCTTTTCATTTTCCACAGAACAAGGCCCTGCCATCATTACAAGATTATTTCCACCAATTTCCACATTTCCAACTTTTACAATTGTATCTTCTGGTTTGAATTTTCTACTTGCTCTTTTATAAGGCTCTTGAACTCTTTGAACATCCAACACATAGTCAAGTGATTGTATATGTTTAATATCAATTGTACTAATATCTCCAACTAATCCCAAAATGGAATAATCTTTGCCAGTAATTAATTTTACACTTACGTTATTTTCAATTTCCAATCTATTTATCATTTTTTCCAAAATTTTTTCATCAATTCCACCATCTACTTTAATAATCATCATGCCTTCTCCTATTCTTTTTCTTTTATTCTAATATCTGTAAAAACTTACAAGATTCAATTAATTTATTATTTTCAAACTTTCTCTTATTTTTTAATCTTTATAAAATTAATCTACAATTACAGCTGTCCCACTGCAAGTTACCATAAGCATCCCATTATCCGATCCCAAAACTTCATAATCCATTTTTACGCCAATAACAGCATTTGCTCCCATAGCTGCTGCTCTAGTTTTCATTTCTTCTAAAGCATTTGTTCTTGCAGCCAAAAGTTCATTTTCATATCCTTTAGATCTTCCTCCAAATATATTTCTTAAATTTGCTCCCAAATCCTTAAACATATTAACTCCCGAAATAACTTCTCCAAAGACAATTCCCTTGTATTCCACGACTTTTTTATCTTGAATTTCATTTGTAGTTGTAATAATCATCTTTACTTACACCTCATTTCTGTAATTTTTTATAAAAAAAACTCTCTTAAAATAATTTTAGGAGAGGATAAAATCTAAATATTTATATATACTTAATTATATATTTTATGATACTTTAATAGTCTATTTATTACATCTAAAATTTTTTCTTGTCAATCTAGATTAAATTATAAGGCACTTTAAGCAATTATTATATTAAACCTCTGCATCTACAATTATATTTAATTACTCTTGAATTATTCAATAATTGTTAGGTATAAAATGTCCTTCAAAATTAAACAACTATAAATTTTTATTTGTTTTATAAATTCCTTCAATGCTTCATCACTACATTTTTTCTAAACTACTAAATTATCTTTTATTTTTTCTATAAAATTAAATTTCTTCTACCCTACTATCCTACTAATTATTTTCCAAATACTCAAACCTTTTTAAAATTAAATTATAAACACTAAATTCAAATAAATCAATTATCACTTTCGGATTTAACTTTAAAATGATTTATTATATAATAGCAAATATTATATACATTGTCAACCATTAAAATTTAATTAATAAAAAAAGAAATATTAACCCCTTGTCAAATAAATTTACTATTTCATTCTAAACTACGTTAAAAAATAGAAATTATATCTATATTATTTACTAACAAAAGGTTTCGCCTCCTTGCAAAGAAATTAATAACTATCCCACTATCTAAATGGCAAATAATATAAAATAAAAACAGAGAATAAATTATCCCTGTTTCCAATATCTTCAAAATTATAAGTTGTATTTTTTCTTAAATTTGTCAACTCTTCCAGTTTCATCAACAAATTTAGATTTTCCAGTATAGAATGGGTGAGAAGTTGAACTTGTTGCAACTTTTATTACTGGATATTCTTGCCCTTCAAAAGTTGTTGTTTCTTTAGAAGTTTTAGTTGATTTTCCTAAGAATTTTTCTCCGTTACTTGTATCTTCAAATACTACAAATCCGTATGATGGATGTAAATCTTTTTTCATAATTGCTTATGCTCCTTTCTATTTATAACTATAATTATTTTCAATATTTCATATAATAATACCATATTTTTCTTTATTTTTCAAGTCTCCATATAGTAAAATTTAGATGAAATATATAAGATTCTATTTTTTTGTATTTTGAAAATATTTAAATACATTTCTTCAAAATTTTCTTTGCAATATCAAACTCTATATTTTCATCAGAATAATATACATCTTCTCCAAAAGCATTTTTAAATACAGTCTGTATCACAAGAGCCAATTCGTCAGTTTTAATATCTTTATTTATAAGCATTTTATTCTTAATTTGCTTAATTTCAAAATCGTATTCATCCTGTGGAGCAAAAGACAATAACTTGATTGGATCCCAAAAATCAATAATCTCTTTTATATTATTTTCAAGTTTTTTTATTTTATACATTTCCTCTTTTTTATTATACTTTTTGAATTTCACAATTAATCAACTCTCTTGTATTTTTCCCAAAATAACTCATCTATTTTAGTCTTTATCTCCATTATTTTACTAATTTCCACTAAAATTTCCTTATTTTCTGGCAATATATCCTCATAAGGCAAACTTATCATTATATCATCCATTACTTTTTTATTCCCAAATTTTTCAAAAAATATATGAATATTTCCATCATCAAATAAATACTGCCCAAAAAATTTATCTTCTTTATATTCAAAATTCAAATTTTTATTGTTTCTTTTAAGATATTTCCTTATTTTAGGAAGAACTGTCTTTATTTCATCTCCTACTTTTATATTTTCCCGATTATTCAAGTACAATTTTTCCATACAAAAAGTCAAAGATTGATTCTCTGGTTTTTTAAGATTTTCAACAAAAAAATATAATGAATAGTATATTTTCAATCCTTTATATATCAAATCTATTGATATTGTTATTTTATCATCACTCAATTTCATTTCTACTTCTTCAGGTACAGAAAAAATTTTCATTATTTCCTTTAAAGATATTTTTTCTATCCCATTGATTCCATAAGTATTATTTAAAATATACTTTTGTTTTCCCATTTAATTTCCCTCCCATAAAATATTTCTTTAGCTATTTTCAAAAATCTAAAAATTCGATAAATACTGTCTCTTTTATACTTGAGTTTTTTGTTTTGCTTCACTCACTAACAAGCAGTCTTGACTCTTTGTGACTATAAATACTGCTGTTACTCGATCTTTATCACTTTTACAATCACCTAAATATTTTTTATGAATAAGAAAATTCCAGATCTTACTATTTTGACATCTCTGATAGTATTATTCCCCCAGCCACAGACACATTCAGCGAGTTTATTTCCCCTTTCAAGTGTATTTTTACAATTTTGTCGCAATGCTCCTTCACTTTTTTTCGCATTCCGTTTCCTTCACTTCCAAGTACAAGACACGTTTTTTCTGGATAATTTTCTTCATAATAATAATTCTGTCCATCAGCTTCTGCACCGTAAACTGTATATCCATATTTTTTTAATTTATCAATCGTATCAGAAATATTTGTGACTTTTACAATATCCACATGCTCAATCGCCCCTGTCGATGATTTTACAACTGTTTCCGTAACTTTCACGCTGTTTCTGTCCTGAATAATAATCCCATCCACTCCAAAGCACTCCGCACTTCTTATAATCGCTCCAAAGTTTCTCGGATCCTGAACCTGATCCAGCACAACAACTATAGATTTTTCCTTTTTCAAAAGTTTTTCTAGAAATGCAGTAAAATCCACATAATAATCAAATTCCGAAACAAGTGCCACAACTCCCTGTGAATTTTCAGTCCGTCTATCTGTATAAAAAATCTTTATATTCCTTCTACTTGCCAAATTCAATATTTCCCTAATTGTTTCTTTCTTTATCTTCTTATAAACCTCCAGTTTCTCAATATTCTTATCTGATTTCAATACTTCTATTACTGGATTTATTCCTATTATTTTTTCCATTTTCTTCTCCTTTTCTATTATAATTAATTATTATTTTAACAAATAAAAAAGAATCTCTTCAAAAGTACTTTCATAATGTACATCTAAAAATCTGAAAATGCACATTTTTTATTCTTTCAAGAGATTCTTATAGTTTTATATTTTAAATTATTTAATCCCAGGTCAAAGGTTCAAAAGGTCCACATTGACGCATATTTTCACTTATTTTTTCAGTACTTCTTGCACTAGGTTTAAATGTTGTAATGATATTTCCATCTTTATAAACTTCTATTTCTGTAGCAGATGATAATGCATCCATAAATTCCGTCCAAATTTCTGCACCTTTTCTAGTAGTTGATCTCATGCTTAGAGGATAATACGCATTTCCATCAATTAAAAATTCAATATCTGGAGCTGACGAAATAAGTTTATCATAATTATCTTTATACAAAGTAACACTATGATCCCCTTCTGTATTAAAAGACTGGACATTGCAAGAAATATCCAAAATATAATTCTGTTTATTACTAATCGCAAATATTTCTGAACCTTGTTCATAATCCCAAGTCCAAACATTCGGTATTTGTGCCATTGTAAAAATTGATGACAATAATAAACATATTAATACTTTTATTTTCATATATACCCCCACTTTCAATAATTACAACCAATCACTTCTGTACATTCTATATTCGATTTCAGGGAAAATATTATCTCTGCTTTCAATTTCACTTATCCAGCTTTCATCTAAATTGCCATTTTTGAAGTCTTCGTAAATTTTGAATAATCTGTGGATATGATCGCTTATTTTTTTATGAGCATAACCAACCATTGTTCCTGTGTACATTATAAATTCCCAACATGAAGTTTGTGCCATTAATAATTCTCTTGCGGCTTGATTTAATGCCCTGTATTCTAATTCGTTATATGGCTCTCTTCCGTTTGCTAGTTCTATCATTTTTTGTGCAGCTTTATGTAAATGTCTGTATGCATAATCATTTGAACCGTCTATCCAAACGTCATAATAACCGTTTGCTCCCCAGCTTGACATACTCACATCGACTATTTGATTTGTAGGGTATTGCTGTAAATATTTGTATGGTGTTATTGTAGAAAAATTAGATTCAGCTATTGCCCTGAATACCCATTCCAAAAATATTGGTCCTTCATACCACCAGTGTCCATATAATTCAGCATCATAAGGTGACACTACGATAGGTTTTCTATATTTCATTTTTGAAGCAAGATATTCAATCTGTTTTGAACGATTGAATACAAAGTTATAAGCATGTTCTTTTGCTCTATCTGCTGCTGCCTGCGGATTATAAACTGCTTTATAAGTTCCTTTCTTATCTGTTATTGCATGATATTTTATTCCTATGTTTCTTCTTACTCCATCACTGTGCAAGTAAGGTTTTACAAGTTCATAATCTAGTTCATATCCTGCATCCTTATGGAATTCACGGTAAAGTCCATCTCCTGGATATCCTGATTCAGAACTCCAAACTTGTTCTGATGATTCCAAATCTCTGGCAAATGCAGCTACATAATTCTTAGTGTAGACTGGTGAATAAATACCATAAACTGGACGTGGATCACTATGCATAATTCCATGCGCATCAACTAGGAAGTATCTTATTCCGTGTTTTTCCAAGAACTTATCTTGTCCTGGATAATAGGCACATTCAGCTAGCCAAATTCCCTTCGGATCTCTTCCAAAATTTTTAATATAATCTTTTTTTGCCATAAGCACTTGAGCATTTACTGCTTCAGGATAGTCTTTCATAACTGGCAAAAATCCATGTGTCGCTGTAACTGGAATGATTTCTAAGTTACCCTGATCTTGAAATTTTCTAAATGCCCCCACTAAATCTTTGTTGTACTTTTCTTCAAATACTTGTCTTGCTCTAGTATTGAACCATAAATTATGTTTTGCAACATTTAGCATGTCAGGATACGGACTTAGTCTTTCCACTTCATTTTCACAGAATTCAACTAATTTATTCATATGACGAAGATATCTTTCACGCAATAAACCATCATTTAGCATATTTACAAGCGTTCCAGACATTGTGATAGTTATATTCCAAGGAATGTTATCTCTTGTTAAATTTTCAAACATTTCAAGTAAAGGGATATACGTTTCCGTAATCGCTTCATATAACCAATCTTCTTCTAAAAATTCTTTATACTCTGGATGTCTTACATACGGCAAGTGTGCATGTAAAACAAGACTAAAATATCCATTCATAATTTTTCCTCCATACTTTTCTAAAATTTTTTATATAATATATTTATACCATATTTTTGAAAAAATTCAAAACATTTTTATTCAAAATCATTATATCATTTTTTCAAAAAAAATTCATAACTTACTGTGTACATTGTAAATATCAAAATTAAAAGTAATTTTTTTTATAAAATATACTCCTATACAATATTTCATTTATTATATTATACCTTTATGATTTCCAAATTTCAATTGATTGTTTTATTTTTTTGGATTAGAGTTCTCTTATATTGCAAATTTTTTTAGCAAAAAACTTTTAATTTCCCACTAATAAACTCAATTGTTACATCCATATTTTCTCCTTCTTCTCCATCAATGCTTACGTCAATTTCTTCGGAAACTTTTTTTATTTCGCATTTTTTGGCTTGTAAAGTTCGGATGTAATCGTTGTTTGTTAGATTGCTGTTCATTAAATCGATTATAATTTTTGGAATATCTAGCGGGTTTTCAATGCTTTTTACAATTAGAATATCCATAAATCCGTCATTCATACTGGCTTCATCAATTACATTTTCAAATCCACCGACACTTTTTCCATTCAGAATTGCATATAAAATAGCCTTTTCCTTAATTGTTTCATTCCCATCCAGCACGATATCCAAGTCAAAAGTCTTTATATTTGTAAGTTCTCCAAGTCCATTTATGTAATAGGCAACTTTTCCAAAGGTTTTTTTCAACGTTTTATCCGTATTATAGGAAATTTTAGTAAACAGTCCGCCAGCATACGAAGATAAAAATACAGTTTTACCATTGATTAGCCCAAAGTCAACATATTTAGCAGTTTTATCCGTAATTTTCTCTATCCAGTTTTCGATATTTTCTTCAATTTTCAATGCTTTTGCAAAGTCGTTTGATGTTCCTGTCGGAAATATTGCAACTTCTGGAAATTCAATATTTTTAGAATAAAGTTCGCTCAAGCAACGGCTCAAAGTTCCATCTCCGCCAGATAAAATTAAAATATCATATTTTTCATTTTTCAAAATTTCTGTAAGCAAGTCATAATCCCAACTTATGCTGTAAAGTGTCAAAGTAATCCCTTTTTCCAGCAGTTTTGTCGTTATTAAATCAAAATTGCTTAAAATCGTATTGGCATTTCCAGATTTTGGATTGTAAACCAAAATAGCCTTTTTTAATTTTTCCATAGTTCCTCCTATTTTTACAAAACTTATAAAACCCATTATTTCAGTATTTCCCGTATCTTTTGATAGGAATCCTAATTACTTGCTTAATAAACACTTACACAGTCTTTATTTTTACAATTATTATTTACAAAATCTCATTAACTGAATAATCAGAATAAATCTTTTCTCCATCTTGCAGTAATTTTTTCAATTTAATTTTTTCCTCAATCGGTAAATATTCCACAAAAATATTTTTTGCATTTTTTCTCTCCTTCTTTGTTGAATTTTCTAAAAATATTATATTTTCTGGCACTTCAATTTTCGTATCTATCTCTTCAATATTATTTTTGTCCAAATCATCTGTTCTTACCATGAAATCTTCAGAATTTATTATTATGCAAAATCTTTTCTCCACTTTTTGTTTTCTATCTTCACTTAACTTTTCAGTATTTTCCAGCTGTTTTTCCACAATATTCTTAGAGTTTTCCACATTCTCATTATTTTTAAATTCTATTTTTTCAACTTTTTTATACTCCAGTTGCTTTGGATCTTCGTTAATTTCACTCTCCACAGCATTTTTATCTTCTGCCTCATAAAAAATTTCGTTTTGTATTGAAAAATCTGTTTTTATAATATGTTCCAGCTTTTCTGTATCCTTATAGTTATAAAACAATGTAAATGGATAGCCGTTTTCCGAATATTCTTCATTTATATCAAAATATGATTTTATAAAATTGTTAAAAGATGGCTTTTTATCTGAACTTACTACAATTTGACTTTTTTTATCAGTCATTTTTTTATAATAAATTCCAACTGTCAGTAAAAAGTTTTCAAAATTTGACATTTTGTACTTATATTTTTCATTTTCATCAAAAATATTTTTTATAATCAAGTTTTTATTTTGCTTAAAAAACTGTGCCAGCAATTCTTTAGTCTGTGAATTATACTCCATTTTCCCAATCAGAAATTCTTTTATTTTCTTAAAAATACCAATTTGCGTGTAATCGTAACATTTAAAATTATAATCTCTTTTTATCAGTATATTTACAATATTATGATTTGAAGCCTGCTTTACATTCTCAATTTTCACGGTAAAATTCCAGTTATAATACTGATTTAAAAGTATTAACAAGTTGGAAATGCTATAATCAAGCCGTCCAATGAACTTTCTTCCTTGAAAAAGCGAAACCTGGTCAAATTCCATTTTCATTGTAATTTTCTTTTCCGTTTCCAGCTCAATATTTGTATAAAATACCGACTTCATCGGGAAAGATGTGTTAAAAAGCGAATGATAATAAGATAAAGTATCGTCCTTCAACTGCGACACCTTCACATCTTCAACATACACTTTCGTATAATATCTATCTTGAAACATTTCCGTCTTTAATTTATAAACAATATCGTAAAACAAATTCTCGTTCAGTTCCTTAAAATACTCGCCAGAATTAAACCAGACAGCATTTCTATTAAAAAATCCCTTTTGCTTTATGTCAAACATTATATGATTTTTATTTTCTCCAATAAATTTTATATTTTCAAAAAGTACGTTATTTGTCCTAAAAGTCGGCATTGGATTTCCAAAGCCAAACGGCTTTAAAAGTTCTATTATTTGGAAAAATTCGTAGGAAACCTTTTGAATTGGGATTTGCTTGTCAATTTCTATTATTTTTACAAAATCCTCTTCCTTTAATTTTGTTTTTGCAAATTTATTTATTTTTTTCCTAAATAATTCCAAATTTTTTATTCCAATCGTAAATCCAGCCGCTCCAGAATGTCCTCCAAACTTCACAAAAAGTTCAGGCATTGACTGCAACGCTTCCAAAATATTAAAGTTCCCAATACTTCGACACGATCCAACCGCTATTCCTTCATCTTCCTTCACTTCAATGATAATCGCAGGCTTATAATATTTATCCACAATTTTGGAAGCCGCTATACCAATTACACCGTGATGATATTCAGGCGAATAGTCTACAATCACATAATCTTCCTTCAAATCGCTTTCTTCAATGTGTTTTTCCACTTTTTCCACGATTTCATTCTGTAATTCTTTTCGCTCAAAATTTTTATTAATCAATTCCTTTACGATTATCTCAATTTCTCTATCATTATCCGAAATTAGTAATTTTACTACCATTTTTGCATCTTTAAGCCTTCCAGCCGCATTAAAGACAGGTGCTATTATAAAGCCTACGTCATACGAATTATACTCAGTTTTCTCATTAAAATCTGAATTTTGCGTACTAAATAATTTATACAGCAAAAATCTAAGCCCCTTATTTTTAGAACGGCTAAGCTGCTCCAGCCCAAACTTAGTCAAAATCCTGTTTTCTTCCACCAGCGGCACAATATCGGCAACCGTACCAATTGCCACCAAATCGAGATACTTATATGCTTTTGCCTTTTTCCCGATTCTTTCATAAAGACAAAGAATTACCATAAAAATAGTTCCAACTCCTGCTAGAAACTCAAAGGAAAATTCATTTTCAGGACGTTTGGGATTCACAACGGTGATAGCGTCTGGAACTTTATCCCCATGTAAATTATGGTGATCAGTAATAATTATCGGCAAATTTATAGAATTTGCAAACTCCACTTCAGGAAATGCTGTAATTCCACAATCCACAGTAATTACCAAATCTGCCCCAGATTCTTTTATTTTTTTCAATGCTTCATTATTCAATCCATACCCTTCATCCCGAATTGGAATATAATAGTTCACATTTTCCGCCCCAAGCTCCTTTAACGCCATATACAAAATAGATGTCGAAGTAATCCCATCCACATCATAATCTCCATATATCCAAATATTTTTCTGTTCCTTTATCGCCTTTTCAATTTCCAAAACTGTCTTTTCCATATCCTGCAGTCCATAAGGATTCTGGATATTTTCAAGTTTTGGATTCAAAAACTCCCTTACTTCCTTCTCTGTCGTTATCCCACGTGAATAAAGTATTTTCAAAATATCATTATCAATTAATGAATTCAAATTTATATTTTCAAAATTCTTTTTTTTATTTTTAGTTTTTTTCAAATTTTTTACTTTATAATCATCTTTCTGTTTGCTGTCCCTTTCGATGTATTCACGCTCTTGTCGTGGATTAGGAATAATTTTTGCAGCCCATCTAGTATTTCTCATAATTTTTTCCCCTCTTAATTAAACTTTTTTATAACTCCTCCCCAAATATTCAAATAAATTATTTTTAAATACCCACATAATTTTACCACATTTTTTCACCAAAATAAATGCCAGTTATTTCAATTTTTTCCTAAAAATAAGAAAAACCCCTAAAATAAAGGGGAATTTCTTTTATAAAAAATTAAATTTTATTTTAATTAAAAGTTATTCTTCTGTTGAATAATCCATTGCTGCCATTCTCTTATAATAATTCCAGTTGTCTTTGGCATTTTTCAAGTTTGCTTCTAACAGCTCTTTTGCCTTTTCAGGAAATTCTGCAGCTAAAGTCGCATATCTTCGTTCTCCTAACAGAAATTCCTCATACTTTTCCCAAGCTGGATTTCTTGTATCCAATTGTAATGGATTTTTGCCTTTTTCAGCTAATCTTGGGTCAAATCTGAAAATTGGCCAATATCCTACTTCTGTCGCCAATTTTTCTTCTGTCTGAAATTTACCCATACCCGCCTTTATTCCATGTTCGATACAAGGCGAATAGGCAATCACTATTGATGGTCCTGGATATGCTTCGGCTTCTCTTATCGCTTTTAATGTTTGGTTCTGATTTGCTCCCATTGACACCTTAGCAACGTAAATATTTCCATAAGTCATTAATATTGCAGCTAAGTCTTTTTTCTTCGCCGGTTTTCCTGAAGCCGCAAATTTGGCGACTGCTCCTGTTCTTGAAGATTTTGATGATTGTCCTCCTGTGTTTGAGTAAACTTCTGTATCAAGCACGAGAATATTTACATCATCTCCAGAAGCTAAAACATGGTCAAGTCCACCAAATCCAATGTCATAGGCCCATCCATCTCCACCAAACATCCAAATAGATTTTTTGATTAAGTATTGTTTTAATTCTAATATTTCAGAAATATTATTTTTAACTTTTTCATTCACGTTTTCTGCATTTTCTTTTTCTAACGCTTCTACCAGTTCATCACGTATTTCTGTAGTTTTATCTCCATCATCAAAGTTTTCTTCAAACGAAATAAACAATTCTCCAAGTTTAGGTGAAACATCTTCTTTTATTTCTCCCATTCTCTTCAAAATTCTGTGCCGAATTGTATTTACAGCCTGAAACATTCCATATCCGTACTCAGCATTGTCTTCAAATAGTGATGATGCCCACGCAGGTCCACAACCACTTTCTCCAGTTGTATACGGTGATGATGGTGTTGAAGCTCCGTAAATTGAAGAACATCCAGTCGCATTTGCTACGATCATTCTCTCTCCAAATAATTGTGTTACTAACTTAATATACGGTGTTTCTCCGCAGCCTGCACAAGCTCCAGAAAACTCAAATAACGGTTTTGCAAATTGTGAACCTTTTACTGTATTTTTTCCTAAAATTTTATCCTTATATGAAACATTATTAAACAAATAATCTGTATACTCAACTTCGTTTTTTTCAATTTGAGATTGAGTAGATTTCATAACAATCGCTTTTCCACGTGGTGCAGGACACACATCCACACAGGCACTGCATCCTGTACAATCCAAAGGCGATACTTGAATTTTATAATTCAAATCATTCATTCCACGCCCCAAAGCCTTTATTGTTGGCATTCCTTCAGGTGCTTTTTCCATTTCTTCCTTATCTAATAAAAATGGTCGTATTACAGCATGTGGACAGACATAGGCACATTGATTACATTGTATGCACATATCGGGCTGCCATTCTGGCACTTCATCAGCAATTCCTCTTTTTTCATAATGTGCTGTCCCATGTTGAAAACTTCCGTCTACCATTCCATTTTCTATAATTGAAGAAACTGGCAATTCGTTACCTTTCATAAGGTTAATTGGATCTACAATTTTTTTGATAAATTCAGGTTTTGCAGCTTCAATAATTTGTTCGTTGACTTCAAGATTTGCCCATTCTGGCAACACTTCAATTTCTTCCAAGCCGTCAATTCCCCTATCAATTGCATCCCAGTTTTTTTGAACAATATCTTGCCCTTTTCTTCCATAACTTTTTTCTGCATACTCTTTCATATATTCTTTTGCTTCCTCATGCGGAATTACTCCCGAAAGGTAAAAGAATGCTGATTGCATAATAGTATTTGTTCTGTTTCCTAATCCAATTTCTTTAGCTAATTTTGTAGCATTTATAATAAAAAATTTGATTTTTTTTCTAGCCAATTCTCTTTTTATCTCATTTGGAATACTTGGAATCAATTTCTCCTTCTCCCAGATTGTATTCAGCAGAAATGTTCCACCTTCTTTCAATCCAGAAATCATATCGTATTTCCCAAGATATGCAGGTGCCGAACAGGCTACAAAATTAGGTCTTGTAACTAAGTAAGTTGAGTGAATTGGACTTTTGCTAAATCTTAAATGTGATCTTGTTACTCCTCCAGCTTTTTTTGAATCGTATGCAAAATAACCTTGTGCATACAAGTCTGTTTTATCTCCGATGATTTTTATCGAATTTTTATTGGCTCCAACTGTTCCGTCTGAACCAAGTCCGTAAAATAGGCACTCCTTTACATCTTCATTTCCTGTGAAAACTTCTTCCTCCAGTGCAAGTGATGTAAATGTAACATCATCAACAATTCCAATTGTGAAATTATTTTTTGGCTCTTTTTGTGCAATATTCTTGAACACTGCTACAATTTGTTCAGGCGTTGTATCTTTTGATGACAGCCCATATCTTCCACCTACTATTTCAGGCGCATTTTCTCTTCCGTAGTAAAGCGCTTTTATGTCCATGTATAGCGGCTCTCCTAATGCTCCCGGTTCTTTTGTTCTGTCAAGTACGGCAATTTTTTTCACGCTTTTTGGCATTACATCAAAGAAGTATTTACTTGAGAAAGGTCTGTACAAGTGAACGTTTAGCACTCCTACATTTTCTCCTTTTTTATTTAAATAATCTACAACTTCTTTGATTGTTTCGTTTACAGAACCCATCGCAACAATAACTCTCTCAGCATTTTCAGCTCCATAATAAACAAATGGAGCATAATGCCTTCCTGTTTTATCACTAATTTTTTTCATATAGTCATTTACAATATCAGGCACAGCTTCGTAAAATTTATTTTGAGCTTCTCTTGCCTGAAAATAAATATCATCATTTTGTGCTGTTCCTCTAGTTACTGGATTTTCTGGATTTAAAGCCCTTTCTCTAAATTCTCTAACTGCTTTTTTATCAAGCAGACTTTCAAGAAAATCGTAATCCATCACTTCCACTTTATTTATTTCGTGTGACGTTCTGAAACCATCAAAAAAGTGCATAACAGGCACTCTCGACTTAATTGCAGCCAAATGCGCAATTCCTGCTAAATCCATCACTTCCTGAACCGAGCTTGTTGCAAGCATTGTCCATCCTGTCATTCTAGCTGAATAAATATCTTGGTGATCTCCAAATATTGACAATGCCTGTGCTGAAATAGCTCTTGCAGCCACATGCATTACTCCTGGCAGCAATTCACCTGCTATTTTGTACATATTAGGTATTTTCAATAATAATCCCTGAGATGCAGTAAATGTTGTAGTCAAAGCTCCAGTTTGCAATGATCCATGTACAATTCCTGCTGCTCCAGCTTCAGACTGCATTTCTACAACTTTCACTTGTGTTCCAAATAAATTTTCCTTTCCGTATGATGCCCATTGATCTACAAGTTCTGACATAGTTGATGACGGAGTAATCGGATAAATTCCGGCAACTTCCGTGAATGCGTACGCTATGTGAGCTGCAGCTTGGTTACCATCCATTGTTTTCATATTTTTTGTCATTTTTCCCTCCAAAAATTAGAAATTTCATAACTTTTTTCTTAATTATAAAATTTCAATTACATATATATAATTATATATTTTCTAGTCCAAATTTGCAATTACTTTTTAACTTTTCTTTCTATTATTTTTTATCAAGTTATTATTTTAAGTCATTTTATTTAATAACAGTTTTTACTATTTTTATTATGTTTTTTCTCTTTTTTTGCAGAATTACTCATTGCCGCAACTCCTTATCTCGCAGTAAAGGCTTATCCTGATAATTAAAATTGTGGCAAGATTGCCTACGCGATACCTATAGGTAGACCTCGACTTTATTTGCTCAGCTTCAGAACTACTCCTTTCGGTTGTCAGATAGTTGTAGTTGAACAAATAAAAGCTCTGTCAATTTATTAAACTAAAAAATTATATTTTAACTATTTGAAAATACTAGAGTTTAATTTTTTGTTGAAAAAGTCTATAACAAATTCGTCATTTAAATAGGATTTTTAGTATTATAAATCGTTATAAATTTAAATAAATTATCCAAGAAAATCATTTTTAAATTCCTTTTTTTGTAGATTTATGTTCAACGATGTTTTTTATAATTAAAATAAATATTGAAATCATTACCAAAAGTGAAGATACTGCAAATGCGGCTGTTATTGACTCTGATGACCCTGATAGATAAAGGGCATCAATTTCTAGCGGCAATGTGAAAGTTCCGCCTCTTGCTTTTGAAAGTGCATTTACTGCACCAAACTCTCCTAATGCTCTTGCTGTACAAAGGATTATTCCATAAAGCAATCCCCATTTTATATGTGGTAGCGTTATTTTTCTAAAAATTGTGAATCCATCTGCTCCCATCAGTGCCGCTGCTTCCTCCTCATCTTTTCCTTGAGCATTCAAAATTGGTACAATTTCTCTTGATATAAAAGGAAATGTTACAAACACCGTTGCTAAGATTACTCCTGGAATTGCAAAAACTATTTTTATATCAAGCACAAAAAATTTATTCAATGCCGTAATATAAGGTGCTGCCCAACCCATTCTTCCAAAGGTCATAATAAAGGCAAGACCTGCTATTACTGGAGAAATTGAGAAAGGAATATCTATTAACGTGGCTAGAATATGTTTTCCACGAAAAGAAAATTTTGTAAGAAGCCATGCTGCCGTTACACCAAAAAAAGTATTTATAATCAGCGCCGATATTGTTGCAACTGCTGTAACTTTCAGAGCTGAAAGGACATATCTGCTTGTCAGGCTTTTTATGTAGAATTCCCAGCCCCTTTGAAGCGAATTTACAATAATCGCAATTAACGGAAGTACAAGCATAACTCCTACAAAGACTATGCTTATTGTTATTAATACGTATTTCGCTGCACTATTTTTTTCCCCTATTTCATTTCCTCCTTTGCTAAATATTGTTTGTTCGCTTGAACTGATTCATCTGAACTAGGTTTATTAAAAATAAAAGTATGAATGAAAATATTAACATAACTAGAGCTATAACAGTTGCCGATGGATAGTCAACATAATTTAATTTTTGCATAATTACATAAGAAATGACCTGTGTATGTTCTTTTAGGCTATTTCCTGAAATATAAATTACGCTTCCGTATTCTCCAATTCCTCTCGAAAATGCAAGTCCAAATCCTGTTAAAAGCGCAGGTCTTATTTCGGGAAAAATCACTTTCCAAAAAGTCGTTTTTTTATCTGCTCCCAAAATATATGCAGCTTCCTCATACTGATTATCCAGCTTTTCCAATATTGGCTGAACCGCCCTTACCACAAAAGGAATTCCCACAAAAATTAATGCAATTATTATTCCAATGTGAGTATATGAAATTTTTATTCCAAATTTTGCAAAATATCTTCCAACAATTCCAGTATCAGAATACATTTTTGAAAGTGTAATTCCTGCAACTGCGGTAGGCAAGGCAAAAGGTAATTCCAACATCCCGTCTAAAAACCTTTTTCCAAAAAAATCATACTTTACAAGCACCCAAGCCAAAATTACTCCAAAAACACAGTTTACAGCAGCCGCAGCAAACGAACAGGCAATACTTGTAAAAAGTGCACTTAAAACTGCCTTTTCTGTTATAAGTTGCCAAAATTCAGAAGGCGACAGCCTAAAGGAATAAACTAATACTGAAACAAGCGGTATCAGTATTAAAATTGACAACATTGCCAGTGATATTCCAAATGTCAGTCCAAAACCTGGAATCACAGTTTTTTCTTTTCTTTTTAAAGCTAATATTCTCATTGTTTCACTCCTTTCATTTAAAATCTTTTTTATTTTTAATTTTCATAAATTTTATCAAATAACGCACCTTCATTGAAAAATTTCTCGTATGCTTTTTTCCAGCCACCAAAATTATCTATTTTTGTCAATTTCATCTTTAAATCAAATTTATTTCCGTATTTTTTTAGAACTTTTTGGTCATAAGGTCTGTAGCCGCTTTCAGCTATTATTTCCTGAGCTTTTTCTGAATACAAATACTTTAAATATTCTGTACTTGCTTGATAAGTCCCGTCATCTTTTGAAATCTTATCGACAACTGCTACTGTCGGCTGAGCTAAAATGCTCACACTCGGATAAACAATTTGATATCTGTCAGGATATTCCTTAACCGTTGCAATCGCCTCATTTTCCCATGCAATTAACACATCTCCCTGATTATTTTCTACAAAAGTTGTAGTTGCTGCTCTTGCTCCTGAATCCATTACAGACACATTGTCATAAATACTCTTTACAAAACTTTTTATTTTATTTTCATCTTTTCCATATTTTTCAAGCCCATACGACCATGCTGCCAAAAAATTCCAGCAAGCTCCTCCACTACTTTTTGGATCAGGTGTTATTACTTTTACTCCTTTTTTTGCTAAATCGTTCCAATCCTTGATATTCTGTGGATTTCCTTTTCTTACGAGGAAAACAATTGTCGAGGTATACGGAGAAGAATTGCCTGGAAATTTGCCTATCCAGCCTTTTTCAAGCAAGTCTACCTTCTCAAGAAGTGCAACATCATTTTCCAAAGCCAAAGTTACCACATCCGCATCAAGCCCTTCAATTACGGAACGTGCCTGTGAGCCTGAGCCTCCGTGTGACTGGATAATATTCACATCTTTTCCATATTTTTGCTTGTAATATGCCTTAAACAGCCCATTATATCTCTCATATAGTTCACGGGTAGGATCATAGGAAACATTCACAATTTCCATCTTCTGCTTATTCTTCCCAATTTTGCTGCTTTGCCTTGCAATTCCTATAAAATAAAGCAAAATTACAATTATAGCTAATATTGCTGGTACTTTCAATTTTTTTAGCATATTTCCCTTCTCCTTTCCCTTTTTATACTTGAACCCACTCAAAATTGAACTCTTAAAAATCATATAAATTTAGGATTTGAGTAAAATAATTATAATTTTTGAGTTAGGTTTTAAAATAGTTTTACTATACAACCGTCTACTTTTTATTCATTAATTTTTTGTTTCTGTATTTGCTAATTTAATAATCTAGAATTTAAAATTAAATTACGTAAAAACTATCTCCACTTACTATTCTTCTATAAGTTTCAAATCTTGCCCATTTTTTATGAATTTCCACTTTATTTATATTTCGATTGTAATCTAAAAGATAATTTTTCATATCTTCTCTAGTTTTAATCTGTAATCCAAATCCTGCTTCGTCTAGCACTGGAAGCCCTGTAAAATGATAATCTTCTAATCTCACAATATCAAAAATCTTACGATCCCTAACTAACACTGCCGCTTCACTTTCAAGTGAAATAATGTCAAAATATTGCGGATACTCAAAGCTATCTCCCTTTTGAGGCACAATGTCGCCTACATGATACGTTTTTTCTCCTGTTTCTTCTTTAGACATTCTTGCATTTTCAAAATCAAAATACAATTCCTCAAAAATATATCCGCCAATTTTTATATCATCTTTTTCAAAATATGGTTTTTCTCCAGTCGTATCAATATTTTCCACTACTCCCGCAGCAGCTGTTTGATGAGAGAGTCTGTCAATTAATATCAATTCTCCCAAAGTCTTATTTTTCTTAAATAAATCAACAATAACTTTATCTGAAAATTCAATTTTACAAAGAGCAATTTCATTTTTCACAATACTTTGCATTTCGATTTTTTCTCCAGTATTTACATCAATTTTATAAACAATTTCCTTCAATATTGCAGGAAGTTTCTTCGTTCCAAGTTTTGCCAAATATTCTTTTCCAACAATTAATTTATCATCGTCCATCCACAATAATGCGGCTTCAATTGATTTTGCAACTGAAAGATTTTTGTTTTTCGTGATAACAGAACCACGACTCACATCTACTTCCTTGTCCAGCTGAATTGTAACAGCCTGTCCAGAAAATGCCTCTTCTACATTCCTATCCCCATTCAAAATCGTTTTCACAGTCGCAGTTTCATTACTTGGCAACACAACAATTTCTTCTCCAACTTTTATAAAACCACTTTCAATTTGCCCTTGAAATCCTCTAAATTCATGATTTGGACGGCAAACTCTTTGAATCGGTACATAAAAATCAGAATTTTTAGTATCTTCTGTCACATCAACTGTTTCTAAATATTCGATAATGCTTTCTTCCTTATACCAAGGCATATTTTCTGATTTTTTAGTAACATTATCTCCTTCAGTTGCACTCACAGGAATTATTTTTATATTTTCCAATTCCAATTCTTTTGCCAATTCCTTTACTTCATTGACAATTTTATTAAATTTCTCTTCGCTATAATTTGCTAAATCCATTTTATTTACTGCAAAAACGAAATGACGTATTCCGACCATTGAGCAAATTCTTGCGTGTCTTCTAGTTTGAACAAGTACACCTTTTGTAACATCTAAAAGCAAAATTGCAACTTCGGCAAATGAAGCTCCAACCGCCATATTTCTTGTATATTCTTCATGACCTGGCGTATCAGCCACAATAAAGCTACGTTTATTTGTAGTAAAATAACGATAAGCTACATCAATCGTGATTCCTTGTTCTCTTTCAGCCATCAATCCATCTAAAAGTAGCGAATAATCAATCGCTCCTCCACGTGATCCAACTTTACTATCTAAAATCAATGCTTCCTCTTGATCTGCATAAAGCAATTTTGAGTTATAAAGAATATTTCCAATCAATGTTGATTTTCCATCATCCACACTTCCACAAGTAATAAATTTTAATAATCTCACCATTAAAAATACCCCTCTCTTTTTCTTTTTTCCATGCTTGCTGCCCCACTATCTCTATCGATAACTCTACTTGTACGCTCAGATTCAACTGAACTCAATGTTTCATCAATTATTTCCTCCAAAGTTACAGCATCTGATTCCACAGCCCCAGACAATGGATAATCTCCTAGAGTTCTAAAACGAACCATTTTAATTTCAGGCTCTTCGCCTTCTTCCAATCGCATTCTTTCATCATCAACCATGATTAAATTTCCATCCCTTTCCACAACAGGACGTTCTGCGGCCGAATAAAGTGAAACAATTGGTATATTCTCCCTTTGAATATACTCCCAAATATCCTTTTCAGTCCAGTTGGAAATTGGGAAAACTCTAATACTTTCACCTTTACTAATCTCTGTATTGTAAAGTTTCCACATTTCTGGACGTTGATTTTTGGGATCCCATGCTTGTGCTGCATTTCTAAATGAGAAAATTCTTTCTTTAGCACGACTTTTTTCCTCATCTCTACGACCTCCGCCAAATGCCGCAGTAAATCCATATTTATTAAGTGCCTGTTTCAACGCTTGTGTTTTCATAATATCTGTAAATGAAGAGCCATGATCAAATGGATTAATATTTTTTTCAACTCCTTCAGGATTGATATATTCAATCATTTCAATTCCAAGTTCTTTCGCCCTTTTATCACGAAAATTAATCATTTCCTTAAATTTCCAACCAGTATTCACATGTAGAAATGGAAAAGGCGGTCTTTCAGGATAAAACGCCTTCATTGCCAAATGTAACATAACCGAGCTATCCTTTCCAATTGAATAAAGCATAACAGGATTTTCACATTCAGCCGCAACTTCCCGAATAATATATATCGCCTCCGCTTCCAATTCATCTAAATGAGATAATTCATTCATATTATAAATCACCCTTTCTTTTTTTATTTTTTCAAACTTATGAATAAAAAAATTTAATATATTATATTTTTCTATATTATTACACATTACATTTGTACAGTCAAGTGTATATACAATTTATTTTTAATTTGTGATAAAAATATTTTTTACATCAAACTAATTTGTTTAAAAAAAACTCACTACTCAGATTTAGAATAGTGAGAAAAAATACTGCTACATAGCATTATTTTGTATCAAAAAGAATAATACTATAATCAGTATTGTTATTTTTATATACCGTAGCATTTTTGCACCTCCTTTTTACGGAGATACTTAAAATAAGAGATCAAACTTATTTTTAAGCCACTTACATTATATAATAAAATTAATCTAAATTCTACAAAAACTCAAAAAATCATTTTTTTTATTAAAAATTACTATTGTTTTTTTCTCTAAAATGTTGTATAATTAATATAACAAAATACGTAGCATTTTTGAAAAAAGATCAACTTAGGCTATCTCATAATTGGGGTAGCCATTTTTATTATTCATTATATTTATCAATATTTATTTGCATCTTTCCTATTTATATCAATTTCTTCCACAGTTCCGTCCCTTTTTTCAATAATCCATTTCAGAACATCTCCTTCTTCCTTAGTCGTCATCGTACTTCCATTCCCTCCAATATCTGCCCCAAGAAAAAACGAAATTGCCTGAACCGGACATTCCTTTACACAAGAAACACAGCCCCAGCAGTCTTTTGGATACTGCATAACCGCCTTTTCGATTTTCATGTCATCCACTTTCTGCATTTCAATCAAAGTCCCCGGACACACCAACGTACATTTTGTACATCCTATACACACATACGGATCAATTACTATGCTCATATTTCTCCTCCTTAACAATTTCCCTCATAAATACTTCCAGTTCTCCATCAACTAATCTTGAATTCACATATTTAAAGTAATTTTCATCAGTTTCAGGATAATCCAGATTCTCATTAAACGAACGCCATCTCGTTTCCTTCCTGAAAAAAAGATGCCCAATTAGTGATTTACACACTATCAATCTCTCTTTTAGCTCATAAGCAAACATTAAATCATGCATATTATCTGCCGAAAGCTCATCAGAAAGCTCTATAAGCTGATCAATTTTCTGTTTTGCCAAATTTAGCTGCTTTTCATTAAATTGATAGTTTGTAGAGATTCCACCTGCATATTCATCCATAATTTTTTGCATTCCTTCTTCCATATCTTCCGTTGAAAATCTTTTGGCTTCTGTATTTCTTATTTTTTCATACTGATTAATAATTTGATTCTTTTGTTCATTCAAGAAGTTTTCCACATTTTCATAAATTTTTCCACAATTAATATTTTTTTCATCAGCTAACTTTGAAATTATGTCAAGCGCCGCAATTTCCCCTTCAGCCAATGCACCTGTAACATATTTCTGTGGACAGCCTCCAGCTACATCTCCAGCCGCATAAAGTCCATTAATTGTAGTTTCTCTATTCGTATTTACCCAAAAGCCGCTTGCGGTATGCCCACCGACAATATACGGCTCTGTCCCTTCAATTTCAACATCTTGCTCATTTGGATTTTTTCCACTTTCAATCCACTTCAATGTTTGACTCGGTGCCATATTTAAATATGCTTTCAACAAACTATCGCTTTCATCTTCACTAATTCCACTCGTCTTCAAATAACAGGGTCCATTCCCAAGTTGATTTTCCCTCACAGTTCCATAAACACGCTCACTCGTTGTAAGCCCGTATTTATCCTCATAAACAACTCCTTTTGAATTTATTTGCTTCGCTCCAACTCCCTGAGCAATCGTTCCAACTGGTGCAATTGTGTCCTTACATCTCAAAGCAATAAATCTCATCTCAAAAGTTGTCATTTCTGCTCCAGCTAAAATTCCCATCGCATATCCTGCCCCAGTATTAAATGGTGGATACCACATCTTATGCCGTGAAAATCCAGGATTATTAGGCTTATAAAGTCCAGCCGCTCCTCCAGTTGAAATTATTACTTTTTTCGCTCTAATTACAAAAGCCTCCTCTTTTTTTATAGAAAATCCAACTGCCCCATAAACTTTCCCATCTTTCACAAGCAAATCCGTAATATTAAGTGTATTCAGAACTCTCACATTTTTTGTCTTTTTCACAGCATCAGCAAGTATCGGCTTGAAATTTTCTCCATTTATTTTTATATTTCTATTTCCACGTGCAACATACTCTCCATTCTCATCTTTCAAAATCACAAGCCCCAGCTTTTCCACTTCAGTGGTAATCTCATTAAATCTATTCGCAGCAGTAATTAACAAATCGTGCCGTACAATTCCATTGGCATCCTTTGCCGCATAATCCACATAATCCTGTGGCACACGTCCTTTCACATTATACGCATTTATTGCATTAATCCCAGCCGCAAGACACCCGCTCCTCTTAATATTCGCCTTCTCTGCTACAATTACCGATAAATCAGAATTTTTTCCAAGCGTAATCGCCGCATAACATCCAGCAGTTCCCCCACCAATAATTAATACATCCGTTTCCAATTCCTTTATTTTAAGTTTTTTTCTTTCCTTATTATTTTTATCATCCTTATTCTCTGCCATAAAATTACCTCTTTTATTAATTTTAATGATATTAACTACTCCATTCAATACTATTAAACTATATTATTTTTCTTTTTTTATTTATCAATATTTTACTTTAAAATCTTTTTAATTAAATTAATTTTCATAATTAAAAATGCTTAGACAAGCCGGGTTTGCAAAGGGGATGGCGACTGTTCCCCTTTACTTTATAAAAAAGAAAAAACATAAAAATTACAGAAAAAATCTCTATTAATCATAATTTCTTTGAAAAAATTTATATAAAAATATTTTTAGATATTTAAAAAATCTTTTTTTATTTTTTTTTAAATAACAACATCATTTTGATTTCTTGTATTTGCATTTTCCACAATTTCCACTTCCTCATTTTTCCCAAAAACATAGGCACGATATATGTAAATATTGACTTCTTCTCCTACAGATACCGTATCTTCTTCTATTTTTCTGTTTCCTTTTATCAAAATTCCGTTTATTCTTACGCCAATTTCTACTTCTTTTCCACGAAATAAAGTGTATTCAACAATTCCAGTTTCTGTTGAGGCTGAGTATCTAAATTTTTCATTTGATTTTATAATACTTACATTTTCAGGGCGAATGATTGCTTTCTGACTATTTTCTAAATTTTCAAAACCTTTAAATTTGTTTATATTTTCCAGTTCTATTGGATTTCCCATGAATTTTGCTACAAATGCAGTTTTAGGATTGGCATAGATTTCCTTTGGACTCCCAATTTGCTCGATTTTTCCCTTATTTGTTACAATGATTTCATCTGCCACTTCTATTGCCTCTTCCTGATCGTGTGTTACAAAAATGCTTGTAATACCCACTTTGTCAATTGTTTCCCGTAGCCAGTTCCTAAGTTCCTGTCTGACTTTAGCATCAATTGCAGCAAAAGGCTCGTCAAGCAACAATATTTCAGGATTTGGAGCCAACGCCCTTGCAAAAGCTACTCTTTGTCGCTGTCCCCCTGAAAGCTGATTTGGATATCGTTTCCCAAGCCCTTCAATATTTACAAGTTCCATCAATTTCTCCACTCGCTCTTTAATGACAGACTTTTTTTCTTTTGCAATTTTCAACCCAAAAGCAATATTGTCAAAAACCGTCATATAACGAAACAACGCATAATTTTGAAAAACAAAACCAATCCCTCTTTTACTAGGCGAAACATCATTCACGACTTTTCCGTCAATCACAATTTCCCCAGAATCAGGCGTTTCTAATCCCGCAATCATTCGTAAAATTGTAGATTTTCCACTTCCCGAAGGTCCTAATAACGCCACTAATTTTCCTTTTTTTATTCCTAAATTGATATTATTTGACGCTTTATAATCATTATACATCTTATTTATATTCTTTAATTCAACATACATAAATTCGCTCCCGCTTTTTTATTTTACCAAGCCCTCTTTGCATCAGCATTACGAAAATCATTAAAATCAATTGTTTCAAGCTCAAATTCCTTATATTTCTCAATAAGCTCAATAAATCTATCTTCATTCACAAGTCGCTCAAATTCAATATTTTCCACTTTTATAATATTTGCAATATCTTCAAGAAAATATGGTATTTTAGCAGCTTTTATCTCTCCAATAATTTCATTTAATTTAACAGTTTTACCTGTAAATTCTCCTCTTGCAAAAATTGCAAAATATTCTCCATCTTTTTTACGTCTTCCACTAAATCCAAGTCTTGCTATCTGCGGTGTCGCACAGGAATTTGGACATCCAGCAATTTTTATTTGTGGCAAGTAATTTGTAAGTTCTATTTTTTCTGGATTTTCAAAATATTTAAAAATATAATCCAATATTGGCGGAGTATCTAAAATACCAACATTACAAGTTGTACTTCCAATGCAAGAATATGAGTTGAAAAATTCATTTCCGCCATAATACTCTTCCATAATTTCTTTTAATTTTAAAACATCTTCTTTTTTTAATCCTTTTACCAAAATACTTTGAAAACTTGTAAGTTTCAATTCAACTTTATAATTTAAACCTTTTACAAAATTAATTAATTTTTCTCCATCTTCCTTATAAATATTTCCTCTTGCAGGTCTTAAATAATATCCATATTCTCCCTTATACTTTCCTGCCACGATATTTTTTTCATTTTTCAAAAATTCATCGTTTTTAATGCTTTCATCGGTATTTTCTTCGCTAGAAAATATTTTTATTCTTTCTATTTTTTTTTCTTTATCTAAGATTTCTCTTTCATCAAGCAATTTTCTTGTATAAATTTTAAGACTGTCTCCTTTTTCAGCATAAAAATTAGAAATGTATTCATTGCATAATTCCAAAAATTTTTCTTCTCCCAAATTCAGTAAAACATAACGAAGTCTTGCCCTAGCACGAATTTTACGGTTTCCATGATCATTAAACACATTCCTCATTGCATGTATATAATACAAAATTTCATCTTCTTCGATAAATTCCCTCAAGATAATAGCATTAGTTGAAATTGGTCCCAATCCGCCTCCAACATACACTCTAAAACCTTTTTTTCCATCTTGAATCACCGCTTGAAACCCGATATCGTTTATTTTTACATAAAGTGAATTTTCCTCTTTGTTAGAAAAAGCAATTTTGTATTTTCTTGGCAGATGCATAAATGTACGTCCATCTAAAATATAATCTGTCACAATTTTTGCATAAGGTGAAACATCAAAAACTTCTTCTTCAAATCCAGTTGTTTCAGGAGTAATTACTGCCCTTGTAGAATCTCCGCAAGTTGCCTTTGTAAAAAATCCTCTCTTTGAGATAACTTCCAGCAGTTCTGGCAAATTTTCCCTTTCTATTCCGTGCAGCTGAAAATCCTGTCTGGTTGTAAGATGAAGCCTTTTATCCGAATATTTTTGCACAGTATCTAGCAAATACTCAAAATCTTCAATCTCAATTTTACTTTCAAAAAAACGAGGTCTTATCATAAATGTCCCTTTTTTTCTTCCTTCGGTATAAAGTGCAAATGAAGTTCTGACAGCATTCCATTCCTTTTCCTTTTCAGGATCAGTTAGTGCTTCCCTTGTCAAATTTATAATAAAATCCAACTCTTTTTTTTCTCTTTCCGCTTCATAACTCTTAATTCTCTCAAAGTTATCCAGTTTCATCCTTCCACCATTCCTCTCTTTTTCACAGACTTTAGATTTTAAAATTTTTTCTTCCTAAATTTTTCTCTCCAATAAAATTTACTTTCAAATTTTTACTAAAATTCTAATATCTAATCTTAAAAAATAACCTTTATTTATTTAATTATTAATATATTTGTATCTACAATTGTATTTTAACATTTTTACAAAAAAACTTCCACAAATATTATTATTTTGATAATCAAAATTTCAGTTTTAACATTTTTTATAGACATTCATAAAACCAAAAAAATAATTATAGTTGTAAAAATCAAAAAAAAATGCTAAAATACGGAAAATGCAATGATTAAAAGTCAAAATATATAAAAGTTGAAAGTTGGAGGAATATAATGACAGAATTAGAAAAATCAAAAGCAATTATTCAATATATTGCTGATGCAAAAAAAACTACACCTGTAGAACTTTATACAGATGAAGAGATAAAAAATGCTTATTCTTGTAAAATCATTGGAAAAGAAGGGCTAAAGGTAGTTTTTGGGAATTGGGAAGAAATTGACAAAATTATTAAAAAAAATAATCTTACTAATTATTATCTAAAAAATGACAGAAGAAATTCTGGTGTTCCTATGCTTGACATTAAAAACATTAATGCAAGAATTGAGCCAGGAGTATTTATCCGTGATAAAGTAAGTATCGGAGACAGAGCAGTTATTATGATGGGAGCTGTTATAAATATCGGTGCTGAAATCGGTGAAGGAACAATGATTGATATGAACGTTGTTCTTGGTGGACGTGCAAAAGTTGGGAAAAATTGCCATATAGGTGCAGGAGCAGTGCTTGCAGGAGTTATTGAGCCGCCTTCAGCTGATCCAGTAGTTATTGAGGATGATGTAGTTGTAGGAGCAAATGCAGTCGTGCTGGAAGGTGTAAGAGTTGGAAAAGGATCTGTCGTTGCAGCAGGAGCAATCGTAACTGAAAATGTACCCGAAGGCGTAGTTGTAGCTGGAACGCCTGCAAGAATTATAAAGGGTGTAGACGCAAAAACTGCATCAAAAACAGAACTAGTTGACGCTTTAAGAAATATCTAATAACAATTTTCATTTAAAAAATAGAATCTTTATTTTTATTTCTTTATTAACAAAGGATTTTGACTCCTTGTTAATTATAGAATGAAAGATGATATAAAATATTTTTAGAAATTTTATTTTTGAAATTTCATGAAAAAATACTTTATTAAAATTTTTTAAACTTCTTTATAAGCATAATCAAATAAGCAGATGATATAATACCTTATAAAGAAATAGTAAGTTTTTAAATATTTATGAAAAATAATTATAATATTTTTTAGTTTTTGTAAATTTTCAAATTAATTAGGAGGAAAAATGAAAAAATTATTACTAATAGGAGCCATTTTGGTCACAGGAGCCATCTCATTCGCTGATGGAAAAACAGATTATGAAAAAGCAGTAAAATTAGCTGGAGAAAATAAAATAACAGATGCTGTAAAAGTATTAGAAGGCGTTGCAAAAGGAACAGACGCTTCTTATGCACAAAAAGCAAATCTTGAATTAGGAGCCTATTATTTAAAAGATAATAAAATAGCTCAAGCAAAACCTTATTTACAAGCAGCTTGGGGAAATGGATCATCTACAACTCCAGAAGCTGTTGAAGCCGCAAGATTACTTTATCTTGTAGGAATCCAACAAAAAAACAAAGCTGATGCTGAAAAATATATTATCTGGACAGATGAAAAATCTGGAGGAAATAATGCTGACGTAGTATCGAGCTTAATTATTTTCTACTTTGATAATAATGAACAATCAAAAGGAACTGCAAGATACAATAAAGCTGTACAATCTGCAAATAAAGATTTCGTAGCTGAAGTTAATTACAACATTGGGCAATATTACTTAACAAAAAATAATACTGCACAAGCTAAATCTTACTTGCAAAAAGCATATACAGGAGCTTCTGATCGTGTAAACGGAGCAGGAATCTTATTAGCTGAACTTGCAATGAATGAAAAAAATCCAGCACAGGCTGAAAAATATTTATTAGAAATGAATACGGCTGCAAAAGGTAAAAATGCACAAATTCTTGAAATATTAGGAACTTATTATTTACAACAAAATAACCCAGCAAAAGCTGAAGAATTTTTAACAAAAACAATAGCAGTAGAACCTAAAAACTCAGCTGCAAAAATATTACTTTTAGGAATTTACGAAGTACAAAATAATACAGCAAAAGTAAACTCAATTTACAGTCAATTGAAATCAGCTTCACCAAAAGTAACAAACAGACAAATTGGAACTTACTTTGGAAGCGTTGGTGCAGGATCATTAGCTGAAAAATACTTAAAAAAAGCAATAACTGAGGATAAAGATAATAATGCAAAAGTTGTTTTGGGACAAGTTTACGCAGGACAAGGTAAAAAAGATGAAGCAATCAAAATTTTACAAGAAGCTGTAAATAACAAAGTAAATGGAGCAGCAGAAGTTTTAAAACAAGTTCAAGCTATGAAATAGTAAAAAATTAAAGAATTAAAGGCAAGGTATCTCTAACTTTCATCAGTTAAGATAAATTGCCTATTTTTTTTAAATAAATCTATAAAAAAAAGGATGTGAGAACAATAAAAATAAATAAAATATTAATAATATCAGGATTAATTGGAGCTAGCCTAGCATTAAATGCTGCAACATACAGACCATTAAAATCTTCAGAAATAAACACAAGAATAAGAAATGCTGCAAGTCCCGAGAATACCAAAAATACTACATCAGATGAAATTATTATTCCAAAAGGCTTAAAACCTGGTGATACAATCGGTTTAATTGCACCTGCAAACTACACCAACGAAAATAGTAATGCAGAAGTGGAATATTTAAAAAGCAGAGGATTTAACGTTGTTTATGGGCAATCATTTTATTCAAAGTGGTACGGATTTGGAGGCACTGACAATGTAAGGGCAAAAGATATAAACGATATGTTTGCAAATCCTAACATCAATGCTATTTTTGCTGTACGTGGAGGTTATGGTGGAATTAGAATTGTCGATAAGATAAATTATGATGTAATCAAAAAAAATCCAAAAATTATTTCGGGATTTAGTGATAATACGACATTACTTTTGGCAATTAATGAAAAAACAGGGCTTATAACATTTCAAGGACCTATGGCAGATAACTTAAAAAATATTCCGCCAGTTACAGAAAATGCTTTTAATAAAGCATTTATGAGCAATGAATCATATAACTTGCTAGACTTTGATGACACGTATTCAATTATAAAAAATGGACGTGGAAACGGAAAAATTACTGGCGGAAATTTATCTTTGGTAGTTGCAACGCTTGGAACAGACCATGAAATTAATACAGATGGAAAAATACTTTTTCTGGAAGAAACAAATGAAGCAAGCTACCGTATAGATAGAATGTTACAACAGCTTAGATTAGCTGGAAAATTTGACAAATTACAAGGAATCATACTTGGTGACTTTAAAAATCCCAAACAAGCTGATCCTACAGATATGACAATAGATGAAGTATTTTATGACAATTTCGGAAAATTAAATATTCCAATCATAAAAAATTTCAAGTCTGGACACGTAAGACCTTTTATAGCCGTTCCAATCGGAGCAAAAGCTAAAATGGATACTTACAACAGACAAATTATTATAGAAAAAGCAACAAAATAAGACTTATTTAATAACTATACAATTATTCTCTAACCCTCATACAATTAAAGTCCAAGTGATTATTTAATTATGTATTACTCTATTCTTTAAGTTACATAATCTATAAAAATTAAAAAATGTGTTTTAAATTTTTTTAAACACATCTTTTTTTATAACTATAATTAATTTTTTACCACTTCCACAAATCTTTTTTTTCTCTTTCTACCATACTATTAATAATTTTCTCTTGACGCCTGCTTTCTCGCTCTTGAATCTCTAGCATATTTGCCATATCCTGATCTATTTGTTTACTTAATTCATCAATGCTAGACTTTGTATTATATTCCTGAATCCACTCGTATTCTCTAGATTCTTCTAATTCATAATCTGAAATTTTACTTCTGTATCCTGAATTATATGAATGACCTGTTGCTGTTGACCTTGGATTTTCTTGTATAAAGATTCCATAACTATAAAACATAAATGAACCTAATAAAAATAAACAGCCTATTTCATCGTATGGTATGTAAATATGAAGTTCCATAGCATAAATAACAAATGTTACAATTGTATATATTATATATTTGTATATAAAAGCTACAACTAAAAAAGCAATGCTCCCTACTATAAAAGCTAAGATTCCATTAAGTAATTCATTACGTTTTGATTTAAGCCTCTTATGTTCGATTGCAATTTCTCTATAAATCGCATATAGATAGAATACACACAAAACTAACAGAATAATTTTTGTTATTATAGAAAAATTCATAATAGAAAAATATTCTGAAAATATATATGAAATAAATTTCATAATATAAACCTCCTATTTACAATTTTAATAATAGTTATTCTAAAAAATTTATAAAATAAAAAATATATTCTTTTTATTTCTTTTGTTTTTATATAATTATTATTGGAAATATTGTTTTTCAATTTTTATGAGATTTATTTTGCAATTACTTAATAATCTTATAATTTTTTAACAAATTTTGTTTATTATTTAACCCTTTTTGTATTTCCTAAATGAAAGTTATAATTTCTATCTTTGCAATAAAGGAAAATCCTTTTTTAGGGCTCATCATTCTAATTTACTACTATTATTTCAAAATTCCAATTAAGTCTGTAAACAAAAATGGAATATACACTTCTCCATCAGCAAAATTAGAAGCTTCTCCCTTATTATAAATCAAAACAAGAGCATCATTTTCCATATAAAAATTTTGTTGTTTATCAATAGCATCAAATTTATCAATTTGTGGAATTCCAAATTGCTTAAATTTCAAGTTTACGGCTTCTGTTAATGAATCATTAAATCCATCTACAAATAATTCTTTAAGCTGTAATGGCTTTCCATTTTTTAAATTATATGTTATTGCATTATGAAGAACTGTTTTTTGCCCCGAATCATTATCCATTAAATTGATTGTAAACAAAACACTTAAAAATGAACTATTATTAGCTGTAACTTCGTAAGAAGTATCATAAGATACATGTTTTGTAGATTTATAATTAGAAATAAATTTTTCCATAATTGCATTCATATTCTTTATAACATCGGAATTTCTACCTGCAAATACTGGATAAGAAATCTTTGATTTCTTCAAAACTTTTGTTTTTGGAGTGACTCTTACAATACTTGCTGATGTTGGAGAATATCCTTGAAATGTAAAAGTCGTATCAATTTTTTCTTTTGCAAATGACACATTGAATACTAGTAATGCCATAAAAAACAATGTTAATTTTTTCATTTTTATAATCACCTCAAAATTTTTTTAATTAATTAAAACCTATTTTATTATACCATAAGCAAGAAAATATTTCAAATTTTTTAATTTTTTTTGTTATTATTTTTTTCAATTAAATGATAAAAAATTTATACTTCTTTTTAAATTTTTTTAAATAAGCAAAATAAAAGAATAAATTGACAAATATAGAGAAAAAATGGTAATATAAATTCAGGTTTTGGAGTTAGTCGCTTGATAATTTTTAGAATAAAAATTTTTAAGAGGAAAGTCTGGACTTTATAGGGCAAGAGAGGCAGTTAACGACTGCTGGGAGAAATCTTAAGGAAAGTGCCACAGAAAAGAAACCGCCTGTATTTTTTCAGGTAAGGGTGAAAAGGTAGTGTAAGAGACTACCAGTGATTTAAGGGATTAAATTAGCTAGGTAAACCCCTCTCAAAGCAAGGGCAAGTAGAAAGCTATTAAGAGACGGCCCGTCTTGGCTTGATTGGTAGCTCGCTAAAATCCATAAGCAATTATTGATTTAGATAAATGATTAACAAATACAGAATCCGGCTTATACCAAAGCCTATAAGACTCAGAAAAATTTCTGAGTTTTTCTTTTTTTTCATAGATTGCTATAATATATTGCAGCAAATTTAAAAAATATAAAAGCTCTCATTTTATTTTAATGTTTTGATAATACCATATTTTTGAAAATATAAATAATAAAATAAAAGGAGATGATTACTCATGAAACAGATAAATCGAAAAAGAGCGATTTTGGAAAATGACGTTTTAAGAAAAGAAGTGAAATTTGGTTTTTCAAGAGCAGCATTTCTTTTAGGATTTATATATCCTTTAATTAAAGAGGATTACATCACAGCTGGAATTACTTTTGTTGTAATTAGTACGGCAGGTATAATATTTTTTCCATTGATATTTGTTTTATCAATTATATTCGGTTTTATATACAATAAAATGTATGCTAAAAGTCTGATTAAACAAGGCTGGTACCCATTTACAAAAGAAGATGCACAAGTTTTGAGAATGAATGGGATTCTTTTTAATGATAAAAATAATTTTTATGAAAATAATAAAGAAAGAGAGATAAAAGAAGTTAAAACTTATGAAACACAGCAGCCAGAAAAAAATGAAATTATTGAATTTGAGGAAAATGACAGTAATAATACAAATAATAATAGTATTAAAAATAATGTAAATGCTGATAATTCTTATCATAGCAATCCGAATGTTCCGAAAACGAATTATAAAAACCGTGCGATTCAGAAATTTATTGCAAGATTGATTGGTGGAGGGCTTGTTTCGCTTGTTTCAGGAGTTTTTACAGCAAATATTATTTTAATTCTTTTGGGAGTGTTACTGACAGGCGGAGGAGCATTTCTAGCTGTAAAAAATAAGGATAAAATAAAATGGAAATAAGAAAATTTTTAATTAAATCTGGAAATTATAGAAATCTTATAAAAAGAATTTTTCTTCTTTCACTGTTTTTAACTGTATTTATGAGGTATAATAAAAATGAATTGTTTACAGAAAGTGATGAAAAGTATGAAAAAATAGTGAAAACAGAACAATTAAAATTGTTTTGTGAAGAGAATCAGTGTGTCCTGACTGAGACGGAAGAGAGTGAGTGATAATGAGATTATTAGTTGTAGAAGACGAAAAGAAATTGAACGAACTTATTACAAAAAAGTTAGAAAAGGAATATTATGGAGTTGATAGCTGTTTCGATGGAGAAGAGGCAGTCAGGTACGTGGAAGGGACTGAATATGATGCAATAATTCTAGATATTATGCTCCCAAAACTTGATGGATTTGAAGTGATTAAAAGAATAAGGGCAAAGAAAAATAAAGTTCCAATACTGCTTTTAACTGCAAGAGATAATATAGATGATAAAGTAAAAGGGCTAGATTACGGAGCAGATGACTATCTTGTAAAACCTTTTATTTTTGAAGAACTTATGGCTCGTATCCGTGTCCTGCTAAGACGTAATTCTGGAAATGCCGACAATATAATTACAATAGCCAATCTTAAGGTCGACCTTGATGCTAAAACAGTTTTTAGAGATGATGTGCTTATAAAGCTATCAGGTAGAGAATATTCGATTTTGGAATATCTAATACGAAATAAAGGAAAAATTTTACCAAGAGAAAGAATAGAGGATCATATATGGAATTATGAATACGAGGGTGGAACCAATGTTATAGATGTTTATATCAGATATTTGAGAAAAAAGATTGATGACGGCTATACCCCAAAACTCATTCACACAGTTCGTGGACTGGGCTATGTCCTGAGGGTTGATAATGAAAATAAATAAATTTTCCATAAAATCCAAAATAGCTTTCTGGTATATTGGTCTTATGATAAGCCTTGCAATTATATTTCTTACAACAATAATTTATATTAGCGAAAATCTTATACGGGCAAATGCTTACAAAAATTTAAAAAACTCTGTAGTTTCAGCATTTGATGAGATTGAAGTTTATGATGGTGAACTTACGATTGACAATGATTTTATTATTTTTAATAATAATGTTCATCTGTCAGTTTATAACGATGAAACAGGATTTATTTATGGGGATATTCCGCTGGATTTTGAATATGATGAAACTTTTTCTGATAAAAACAATGTGAGAATTATAAGGCATAAAAATAAAAAATGGTATATTTTTGATAGCAAAAAGAATTTTCAAGATTATGGTATTGTTCATATTCGGGGAATCACTCCTGCGACAGAAGTTGAAAATATTATCGAAACAATTGTTTTGATTTCTCTGATTGTATTGCCATTTTTCCTGTTATTTTCAGCAATAAGCGGATATTTTATAACAAAGAAAGCATTTAAACCGATAGAAAAAATAAGGGAAGCAGCGGAAAAAATCAATGAGGGAAACGATTTGACACAAAGAATTAACATTGGAGAAGGAAATGATGAAATTTATACTTTGGCAAATACATTTGATACAATGTTTGACAGACTGCAAAGCTCCTTTGAAAGAGAAGCACAGTTTACATCGGATGTTTCACACGAGTTGCGGACACCTGTCTCAATTATTATTTCCGAATGTGAATACGGTCTTGAAAACCTAACTTCAATAGAAAATGCCAAACATACAATTTTTTCTGTGCTTGATGAAACTAAAAAGATGTCAAAATTAATTTCACAGCTTCTAACTTTATCAAGAATGGACAGAGGGAATCAGAAACTTAATTTTGATAAAATAAATATGAGCGAAATGGCACATCTTATTGCTGACAGTCAGCTATACAATGCAGATAGCAAAAATATAAAAATTCATCCTGAAATAGAGGAAGATATTTTTATTATTGGTGATGAAATGATGATTATGAGAATCTTTGTTAATTTAATTTCAAATGCGATTAACTATGGTCGTGAAAACGGCAATATTTGGATAAAATTAACACAAGATAAAAATTTTGCAATATGTAAAATTATTGATGACGGAGTTGGTATTGAAAAAGAAAATATCCCTAAAATCTGGGGGAGATTTTATCAAGTAGAAAGTTCCAGAACAACTGAAAATCTAGGACTTGGATTATCAATGGTAAAATGGATTATAGAAGCTCACAAAGGAGAAATTTATGTAGAAAGTGAAATTGGAAAAGGAAGTTCGTTTATATTTAAGTTGAAAAAGGAGGTAAAATGAAAAAAAATTTCTTAAAAAAATTGCTTATACTATTTTTTATTACAATGACAGGAGTTTTTGCAAATGAAAATTCAGTTAAAAAGACTAAAACAGTAAGAGTTTTAAATGTTGATGTTAAAATTTCGATTGAACAGGCAAAACAACTTGCATTGAATCACTCAAAAGTGGCAAAAAATTCTGCAAAAATGACTAAAATTCGTCTGGATAAAGAAAATAGAAAATTTATTTATGAAATAGAATTTTATACAGAACGGAAAAAATATAAATACAACATTGACGCAAACACAGGAAAAGTCCTGAGTTACAGTGAAAAAGAACGATCATCCGCTTCAACAGTAATCAGAGATGACGGAAAAATTATTAATACAAATGGCAGCGATACAGAAATAAGAAAAACACCAAAATATATCGGAATGGAAAAAGCAAAAGAAATAGCAGTTTCACGAATTACTGGTGCAAAAAAAATAAACGTTACAAATATTCAGCTAGATAATGAAAAAGGAAGAATGATTTACGAAGGAAGAATGGTGTATAAAAATACAGAATATAAGTTTGACATTGATGCTACAACAGGTGAAGTAATAAAATGGGAAGTAAATGAAAATTAGTGAAGTTAAATATCCTCTAAAGTTTAAACTGAAAAAATAGACTGAAGAGGATATTTTTTGTTAAAAATTATGCTTTGTAAAGTTTTTCATAATTAAATTTATTTTTAAGTTGTTTAAGAGTATAATCAAATATGAATAAAGGTGGAATAAATACGATAATTAATGTTATTATCGGCATATTTTGAAGATAAAATATTTTTTCAACTATAATCATAAAAGGCTTGTATAGAAAGATCGAAACAAGATTGAATGTTGAATGTAATAAAATTATCCACCAGATTGGATTGGGTTTTAGCCGCACATTTCCGAAAAAGATGCCTGATATTGTTGTGTATATAAATTTAATCGGATTCAAATGAAGTATTCCAAAGATTATAGCCTGAATTAAATTAGCATATTTTGTTTTTTTCTTTAAAAAATGAAGCATCAGTCCTCTCAATAAAAATTCTTCTCCAACAGGATAAAATACTAGAAATTTAAGTAATTCATTAATTGCAAAAGACTGCTTTGAATAATCGGCAAGAACTATCTTTTTAGACAATAAAGAACTTAAAACGGCAAGTAAAATTATTACAGATGTAATAACTATTGCTGAATAACAGGCTGTATTTAATATTAGTAACCCCAATTCTTTTATTTTAGATTTTTCAATATTTTTTTCCATTTTGATTGTTCTCCTTTCCTGAATTTTTCTTGTAAAACATATTATCATTAAAATATTAAAATAAAATGAGAGATATTTTATTTCATCTTTGTCTGTTGCATAATAAAATAACTTTCAGTTATTTTATATAGATTTTATTTGTAAAAAATAATTTTCCATTATATAATACATTCAAACAACTTTAAAATCAATTTTTTATTCTGTCTTGTATATTATAGAAAGGAAAGGAAATAAAATGAAAAAAGTTATTATTATACTGGTGCTTATATTTTTTAATTTGAGTTTTTCAGCAGAACAGTCTGAAAAAATTATATGTTACATTCCGAAAGAGTTAAAAACAAACAGCAAAGCAAGATTAATTTATGAAGATACAGAAAAATATAAAGATGAAGAAATACCACCTGAAGTAGCAAATCCTGAAATTGTTAAAGCATTAAAGGAAAGAAGGCTTGTCGTATTTCAAATGAGATGCAAATATGACGGTGATATGTACCGTTATATAACAGCTTCAGACTATGCAGTCGAATATCTTACAAAACAGACAATAAATAAAGAAAAAGGAGATTATTATTTACTGGAACTTCCGACAAATAAGGCACTCGCTTTTCAGGATATGTTATTTATTGGAGATTTTATAGATAATTCAATCAGTACAAATGATGAACTTTTTCAAATTCTCTATATGATAAATGTTCAGTTTCTAGAAATAAGACAGCAGGAACTGGAAGAGGAAGGATTGAAAGTAGTTTTTTAGTCTATTATTTTTATTCTTAAAATTTACTTATTATTTATTTTTTTCTTTTTGTAGGGATTACTCATTTCCATAAATCCCTGCATTTAAATTGATTTATAATTGCTTAACAGGAATTATATTTTTAAATTATATTTGTTCTAAAATTTTTACATCTTTTCTATATAACCTTATCAGATATTTTTTGATTACATTTCTAAACGCTTTTTTACAAAAAACTTTTAACAATTACAACAGAATTTTTCTCTAAAAAAAGAAAAGTAAAAACTCTCATTTTATTTTAATCTATATTACATATCATAAAATTGAAAAATGACTAATTAATTAGTATTTAAATAAGGAGGAAAAATGAAAAAAATATTTTTTGCAAGTCTGTATTTTATTCATCTGCTCTGTTTTAATATTCTAGTACTATTTTTTCTGGCTGTATTAGAAGTATCAGTTTTAAGTAATTTGAAAATTAGTGGGAGGTATATACTCGGAAAATCTTATATTAATTTTGCTTAATATATTTTTATCATATTTTTATGCAAAAGCAGGAATAGGAAAAAAGGCTTTGATAATTTTAACAATAATTGGTGTAATATTAAAAATACTAATATCTTTAATATCGTATAAATATTTAGTTTCATCAGCAGGAGATGAAGAATTTTTACCAACTTATTATGCTTATTTTGCCATAGGTTTATTGGATGTAATATTTCTTGTGGGGCTTGGTGTAAATTTATTGATAGGAAGGAGAAAACAGCATGATAAAAATTAAAAAATTGACAGGATTTATGATTTTTCTACTTTTTGGAATGATATTTATTTCCTGCGGAAAACCTTTAAAAAAAGACATAATAGACAAGGGATATATATTAGAAGTAGGTGTATCCAATGAGATTGACAGGGAATTTGCCGGAAAAATGGAGCATTCTCCCACTTATACTATTTTCAAAGCGACTGAATATAAGGACAATGATATTATGGTGCAGAATCTCAAAAATAGAACAGTTAAAGCAATCCTTTCGCCTATGCTGTCGTTAGGAAATTCTGATTACGGCTATTATCCTGTCTATGTGGATAACAAAAATTATGAAACTGTATATCTCATATACAGAAAGGATATTCCCGATTTTTTGAAAAACAGCTTTGAAAAAGGGGACGGCTTCATGCTAAAGGGTATGGAAAAATATTCTAAAGAAAAATATAAAGACAGATTTTCATTTTTTAGTAATATCGAAGATTTTGAGAAAAAAATAATGGCTAATGAATGGACACTTGTGAATATTGCAGGGTTTGAACTTAAAAACAGTAAAATTTCAATAAAACTTGATAAAGGAAATGTTGTCATAACGGGAAAAAATGGAAAAAAATATTCGGGAAAATATTCCCTGAAAAATCACAGGATTTCTTTTGAAATAGATAATTTGAATAACCTGCTGAAAAAAGGGAGTGAACTGAGTGACAGTGATAAAGATTTTTTATACGCTTTAAGTAATGCCGATGTAATAACGCTTATGGATAATGAACAAACTCTTTATATCGAAGTTCCTGAAAGCAATCTTATATTTAAAAAAATAAATAAAAAGTAAAAAGCTCTAATGTTCTTTTAATCTAAAAAATATACAGTATAATTAAATAATAGAAATCATAAAAAAATAAAATTTTTAGGAGGAATAATTATGAAAATAAATTTGAAAAAACTATTTGTTATAGCAGTTATTGGGACAGGTTTATTTATATCACAGCCTGCACAGGCATTTTATTATGATATGTCAGACAGTTTTAACTATACAAACAATGTGATAAATAGTACAAGAAATTATTTACTTGGTAGTGAAGTAATAAGCCACATTAAAAAAGGAGATTATTCTTCAAAGAAAAAATCAAATTCTAAAAAAACAACTACAAAAACAACGGGAAGTTCAGCAACTTCAACTACAGCCCCAAAAACAACAAAAGCAAATATTACTTTTAAATCGGACGGAAATACAAGAGGACTTGATTATTTTGTTAATAACTATCCGTCAAAACAGAGAGGGGAAGCAAGAACATATCTGAAAAAAATTCAGGATTCTTTCCCGCAGGTAGCACGTTCTGTAGGAATACCTACAAATGACCTGTCTTCAGGAATGGCAGCTGCAATAGCAGGAGCATATATGGCATATAACAATGTCAGTCTGAATGACAGTTATATGAAACCTCTGCAAAATCAGTTAAAAACAGTGCTTCAAGGTGTAGATGACTTTGATAAAATGAGTAACAGCGATAAAAAATATATTTACGATCAATTGGTAATAATAGGAATGACTTTGGCTGTAAATCAGTCCCAAAATCAGCAAAATCCAAATGCAAAAGTTACCGCTCAGTTAAGAAATGCAGGAAAACAGGTGCTTGAGGGACTTCTCGGAGTAAGTGCAAGTGAAGTAAGAATAACATCATCAGGACTTTCTTTTTAAAATAAATAATTACAAAATAAGAAGTTTTATTATAGTATATGGTGACAATAAAAAACAAAAAAATGAAAATATATAATTCAATCTGGGAGGAATAATTATGAAAATAAATTTAAAAAAATTATTTGTTACAACAGTTATTGGAGCAGGATTATTTGTATCGCAGCCTGCACATGCATTTATGGGATACTGGTATGATTATAACAGTGACTGGATTCAGCAGGATATAATGAGAAGAACTTTTGAGAATCATAATAGAGTTTTTGGTAATAATACAAATAACAACAGTTCAAGTGGAAAAAGTTCAAGTTCTAAGAGTACAGGAAGCAGTAAAAGTAAATCATCATCATCCCAAACATCGTCTAAACCAAAACCAGCAAAAAAAGCCAAAATAACTTTTAAATCAGATGGAAGCACAAGAGGACTTGATTATCTTGTTAACAAATATCCTTCAAAACAACGAGGAGAAGCAAGAACATATTTGAAAAAGATGTATGATTCATTCCCTCAAGTAGCACGTTCAGTGGGAATACCTACAAATGACCTGTCTTCAGGAATGGTTGCTATATTAGCTGGAGCATATATGGCTTATAACAATGTCAGTTTAAATGACAGTTATATGAAACCTATGGCAAAACAATTTAAGGAAGCTCTAGAAAGTGTAACTGAGTTTGATAAAATGAGTGACAGTGATAAAAAGTATATTTATGACCAAATGGTAATAATAGGAATGACTTTGGCTGTAAATCAGTCCCAAAATCAGCAAAATCCAAATGCAAAAGTTACCGCTCAATTAAGAAGAGCGGGAAAAGAAGTACTTGAGGGAGTTCTTAAAGTAAATGCAAGCAAAGTAAAAATAACATCATCAGGGCTTGTTTATTAAATAAAAAGAATAGTTTTATATTCACAAAATGCAATAAGGGGTTCAGTTCATTTACCCCTTATTAACAGAAAAGAAAAAATTAGGAGTGAAAATGGATAAAAAAGTTATATTTTCTAAAGGGATAAATTCTTTTACACTGCATATTCTGGCAATGGCATTTATGGTGGCAGATCATTTATGGAATATATTTTTCCCTAATCAAATATGGTTAAATATGCTTGGAAGACTTACCTTTCCAATTTTTGCCTTTATGCTCGTGGAAGGATTTTTTAGGACTAAAAACAGAAAAAAATATTTAATACGTATCTTTATTTTTGCAGCTATTTCGGAAATTCCGTTCAATCTTTTTGCAAGTCTGGCATTAAGAGGAGAAATAATGGTATTTTATCCATATAACAATGTATTATGGACTTTCGGAATTGCCTTATGTGGAATGAATTTACTGGAAAAAACGGAAAAATCAGAAAATCTGAATAAAATAATAAAATTTTTTGCAAAAGCTGCCATAAGCATTTTAACTGTCGCAATTGCACATTTTGCAAGAAGTGATTATTTAGGATATGGAATTGCAATTATTCTGATATTCTATTTTTTCAGGGGGAAAAATTACAAAAACATAATATTTCAGGCTGTATTAATGGTGTTTCTAAACGTATTTATTATGCCTGGACTTGAATTTCCGCTTAACTTTTTTGGAAATGAAATATTTATAAAAACACAGATATTTGCGATATTTTCACTGCCGATAATATGGCTTTATAATGGGAAACAAGGTATTCATAACAAATTTACAAAATATATGTTTTATTTCTTTTATCCATTACACCTTTTACTGATAGTGGCGATTTATGTTTCTTTTATGATATATCTGATTTCTTTGATAAGTAAGAATTATGGAAATTAAGTGAAGCCAATATTTACAAAGCAAAAGTTTAAGAAGGACTGTTAAGAAAATAAAAAACATAAAAAATTCTGTATTCATTGGGGAAGTGATAAAATTGAAAAAAATTTTAATAATAGCTATGATAGTTTTTCTTGTTTTTAGCTGCAATAAGAAACAGGAACAAAATAAAACAAAAAAAGATAATAATATTGATATAAGCCAGAGTGATAAAAACAAAAATGAAGAAAATGAAAAAAATTCAGAAAAAGACAGCTCTGAAATAGAAAAACAGAAGGAAATTTCATCAGAAAAAGCTATAAAAAAAGCGGAAGAAGAATTTTTAAAGGACAGCAAAAATCTTGAGAAATACCGTAATTATGTAACTGTGGCATTTTATCAAAACCGTGAATTTAAAAGAACAAAGGAAATTACAGAAATATTTTTAAAAAATGCTCCTGATTATTCTTATGGTTACAGAGTGATGGCAGATATTCTCTTTTATGAAAAAAAATATAAGGAAAGTGCTGAATATTATGAAAAAGCAATAGGTATTTTAAAACATGGTAAACAGAGTTATGCAGAATACAAGGATATTAAAGTATTAAATAATGCACTTTCAGAAATAATTGAAAAAAATTTGATACAGGCTTACAGATTATCAGGAAATAATAAAAAAGCAGTAGAAACTTTTATAATTAACCAAAAATTTCTAAAAGAAAACTATAATCCCCTTTTGTATAACATAGCTTTAGAAAATGCCAAAAAGGATAATGAAATGTTAAAATCTACTAATAGTAAAAAATATGAGGAAAACAAGAAAAAATTATCTAATTTAAATTAACAGTAAAATAAAAAAATTACAGGAGGAACAGTTATGAAAGTAAAATTTATGAAAAAAATATTTCTTTTAAGTATTTTAGCACTGGGACTTGGAATTTCAGGACAAACTCATGCTGATTACAGCGATATGTTTAAAAATGAAATAATGCAGGAACTTTTAAATACAACTTCATCTTCACAAGGTAAATCTTACGGAAAATCATCACTTACTTTCACACAGGACGGAAGTACTGATGGACTGGAAACATTGGTTGCAACTTATCCAAAAAGTCAGCAAAAGGAAATAAGGGCATCATTAAAACAGCTGTATGATTCTTTCCCACAGGTAGCCCATTCTGTAGGAATACCGACAAATGATTTGTCTTCAGCAGTAGCGGCTGTAATAGCAGGAGCATACATGGCATATAACAATGTCAGTCTTAATGACGACTATGTGAAACCTATGGCAAATCAGTTCAAGGTTCATCTTGAAAACAGTGGATTTTTTGACGGAATGAGCAACAGGGAGAAAAAAAGTATGTACGACCAGATGGTTATGGTTGGAATGACTTTAGCTGTGGGACAGTCCTTAAATCAGAGCAATCCTAATTCACAGACTACAGCTCAATTAAGGGAGGCAGGAAAACAAATACTTGAAGCTATTTTAAAAGTGGATGCTGATAGAGTCCGTATAACAGCTCAAGGAATATCTTATTAATACGGAGGAGACTGAAATGGATTCAATTATTGCATTAGTGTATTTTTCAGTTGCTGTCATATTAATCGTTTTTGGTATGAAACAAATAAAAAACAGAAAAAATCTTCGTAAAATTAATCAAAAACAAGAAGATGAAGTTAAAGAGAAAATAAAACTTGGAATTTTATCAGCTGATACAGTTTACCGTGAAAGAACAGAAACAGGAAGAGTATTTTATGAAGTGCCGAAGGATTTGAAAAAAGCAGTTATTCTAAATCTTATTTGCTTTGCCATAATGCTAATATTAATATTTCTGGGAATAAAAATTGGAATATTGCTTTTAATAGTCTGTGCTGTAATAAGTATGATATACGGATATAAATATTATTATTCAAAAGAAAAAACAAAAAATACACTTGAAATAATAAATGAAGACTTTTACTTAAATGGAAAATTATTGGATATAAAGGGCTATAACTGGGGTACTGAATTATTTCCCCTGTTTGGCTCTCGAATAATCAGACTTAAATCCCATATTTATCTTCTTGATGGCAAAAAGGAAATCTGCTTTGTACCTGAAAGACAGTTAAAAAGATCTCAAATAGATATAATAATAGAAGATGACAGAATTTCTAAAATTATAGATGATATTATTGATGTAATCCAGAAAAGACAGATCCCAAAAGTAAAATTCAGACTTTTTAAAATGAAAAAAATGCAGAGCATACTTCTTTTTTTACTTTTTATATCAATTGTGATACTTGTTTCTTTGTATAAAAGCAAAGCATATATGTATTTATTTTAATAGGATAAGAAATAGCTGATGAAATTTTGAATAGTTAAATACAGACAGAGGTGAAAAAATGAAAAATAAAAAAATAAATCTAGCTATGATGGCAGGAATGATTTTAATGAGTATGGGATGTGAAGCAAAGGGGAAAGCTTCCCAAAACAGCATTTCAGGAAAATATAATGTGGAAACGCTGACTACAAAAGGGCAGACTGTAAAGGTGGCAGGGCAGAAATGCTTTGAAGATTCATATTTTGAAATAAAAGGAAACATTGCCTATATAAGCCTTAACAATGTAGTTAATGGGAACTGTATAACAAAGGCAGGAACTTATGATATGCAAAGTAAGGGCAACGGGAGATACATTCTTGTAGGAAATGGCAAGGAATCAGATGAAATTATTGTAAAAAATGGAAAAGTGCAGTATAATCAGGATACAGGAATTTCAATGACATTTTCCAAAGATGTGGCATCTACTCTAGAAAATATAAAAAAATAGTTTACTTTTTGATTAAAATATAGTATTTTTTAGTACAAGTAAGAAAACTTATTATTAGAAAAATCAGGAGGAATCATGAAAAGATTTATATCATTTATTTTACTGGCAATGATGTTTATAACAAGCTGTGGAATTAGCGAGAGTTCTGAAAATGATGATAAAAAGGCAGTAGCATCGGCTTTTGAAGATTATATCAATGCAGCAAAAAATGAAGATACAAAAAAAGTTAGTGAATATCATTTAATGTGGTTTAATATCTGGCGTACTTCACAAGAAAGTTATAAATATCTTACATATAAAATAAATAAAATTGAACTAACAAAGCAGAAAAATGCAAACGGAAGGGATATAAAACTGGCTTACGTAAATGTTTCATTAAAATATCCCGATTTAAACTATACAATGTCTAAATTTTATAAAAACAAAGACTTTAATTCGTTGGTAAGAGGAAAAAGCAGATCTACACAGCTAGAAATAATAGAACAGGAAATCTCTTCTTTTTTGAAAAATGAATTAAAGAAAAATGACACAAAATATATCGAAAAAGAAATGATTGTAAAATTTGAGTACTTCTATCCGCTTAAAAAATGGAAAATTCCTTATGATGAGAATATAGAGTTTATAAATATTCTTTCACTTGACAGCTATAAAATAAAAGGAATGGATAAAACCATAGGAGAAATTGTAAGAACGCCGGGAAATGATGATGATAGAAAACTTTTAATCAGTGAAAAAGAGGAAAAAATAAGAAATAAAACAGCAAAAATTGATGATTATAAACTGCTTCTAATGCTTTACTCGCCGGTAAAAAATCCTGATAACATTAACTTTAAAAGAATATCGCAAAAATTAATAGAAAATTTCCCTGATTATCCAGAAGGATATCTCATTATGACAGATTTTATTTATCATAATTATCCTGATAAATATTCAGAAATATTAAATTATGCACAAAAAGGAATTGAAGCATATAAAAATGTCGATACAAAAAAATATCCGGAATTTGTTTATGAAAATAGCAGAAATCATCCGATGAATGAACTGTTCAGAATTATAATAGATGTTTATCTGAAAAAAGGCGAAAAAGAAAAAGCACTGGATGTATTCAATAAAAACAAAAAAATTATTAAATACTGGATGCCTCCTGCAAATTATGTACAACTTGCAGAAAGGCTGGGAGTAATATGGTAGAATTTATAAATTTTCACAAATAACTAAAAATTACAATGATAGGAGTTGATTTGTTATGAAAAAAATTATTTTTACATTTTTAATATTAGGAAGTGCTTACAATTTTGCAGCACAAAAAACTTTAAGAACAGTAGAAAAATGTCGTGTAACTTCAAGAGGTATAACAAAAGATGGTAAAAAATTCGCAAACTGCATTAGCCTTCAGTCAGGAAAAACATTTAATTTTACAGGACTTGTTGACCAGACTTATTATAAATTCTCAAAAGGAACAATATTTAAAGTGTATTTTTATGGAAGCGGGAACAGAAATTTGACTTTGGAAACTTTTGACTACATTCAGTAATTGGTTTATAAAAATAAATTTTTTTACATTTTAAATTGATAAATAAAAAAATATTACTATGCCTTCAATCTCAAATACGGGATTGAAGGTATATTTTTTGTTTTCCAGTTTGTTTCGCAAAGTCTTTTTATATCTCTAGTTTTTAACATTTACGTAAATGTCTTGACAAATTAAAAAAATAGTTATATAATATCCTCGCATAGTAAAACAACTTTAAAATTGGATACCAAAAATTAAAATTATTCTATTCAAGCTATTAAGTTTAATACTTTTAGTATTCCAATTTTGAAGTAGCTTAATAACGAAAATTATAAAACAAATTTGAAAGGAAACAATTAAAATAGTGAACTACAATTTTACAGATTTTTTACAAAAAAGAAACGAAAAACAAATAAGTGAAATGACAAATCAAGAAATTTATTACAAATTACTTGAGTATATTAAAGAAAGAGCAGATGAAAAAACTGCAAACAAATCTAAAAAGAAAATATATTATATTTCTGCAGAATTTCTGATTGGTAAATTATTGTCAAATAATTTGATTAATTTGGGAATTTATAAGGAAGTAAGAGAAGAATTGAAAGCAGCAGGAAAAAACTTAAGCCATATTGAAGAAATAGAAGTTGAACCTTCATTAGGAAACGGTGGACTTGGAAGACTTGCTTCATGTTTTGTTGATTCAATGTCAACTTTAGGAATCAATGGAGAAGGGGTCGGACTTAACTATCACTGCGGACTGTTTAAGCAAGTTTTCAAGAACAATGAGCAAAAAGCTGAACCAAACTACTGGATAGAAGACCAAAGCTGGTTAAGAGATACAAATATTGGATATGAAGTGAAATTCAAAAACTTCAGTTTACATTCAAAATTAAAAAGAATTGATATTTTAGGATACGAAAAAGATACAAAAAATTACTTGAATTTATTTGATATTAAAAGCATTGACTACAACTTGATAGAAAATGGAATATCATTCGATGAAGAAAATATTGAAGAAAATCTGACATTATTCCTATATCCTGATGACAGTACAAAAAAAGGGGAATTATTACGTATTTATCAGCAATATTTCATGGTATCAAATGCAGCAAGATTGATTATTGCTGAGGCAACTGAAAAAGGAAGCAACATTCACGATTTAGCAGATTATGCTTTCGTTCAAATTAATGATACGCATCCAAGTATGGTAATTCCTGAATTAATCCGTATTATGACAGAAGAGCATAATATTTCTTTTGAAGAAGCAACAGAAATCGTAACAAAAATGACAGGATACACAAATCACACAATTTTGGCAGAAGCATTGGAAAAATGGCCTTTAGACTACTTGGAAGAAGTTGTGCCGAATATTGTTGAAATTATAAAAAAATTGGATAAAGTTATAAAAGCTAAATATTCAGATGAAAAAGTACAAATTATAGATGAGCAAAACAGAGTTCACATGGCAAATATGGATATTCATTTTTCTTCAAGTGTAAACGGAGTTGCTTATCTGCATACTGAAATCTTGAAAAATAGTGAACTTAAAGAATTTTATGAAATTTACCCAAATAAATTTAATAATAAAACAAATGGGATTACATTTAGAAGATGGCTTGAAAGCTGTAACGAAGACTTGGCAGATTACTTTAAAGAATTAATTGGCACAGGATATTTAAAAGATGCTGAACAATTAAATGAACTTTTAAAATTTGCAGATGACAAAAATGTGTATGAAAAATTAGCACAAATTAAGCACGAAAATAAAATTAAATTGAAAAAATATTTACAACATACACAAGGAATCGTTATTGATGAAAACAGCATTATTGATACTCAAATTAAGAGATTCCACGAATATAAACGTCAACAAATGAATGCTTTGTATGTAATTAAAAAATATTTAGACATTAAAAATGGAAAATTACCAGAAAGAAAGATAACAGTATTATTCGGTGGAAAAGCTGCACCAGCTTACATCATTGCTCAAGACATAATCCACTTGATACTTTGTCTATCAGAAATTATAAACAACGATCCAGAAGTAAATAAATACTTAAATGTTTACCTAGTTGAAAACTATAATGTAGGATTAGCTGAAAAAATTATTCCAGCAACAGATATTTCTGAACAAATTTCACTTGCTTCAAAAGAAGCCAGCGGAACTGGAAATATGAAATTCATGCTAAATGGAGCATTAACTCTTGGAACAATGGATGGAGCAAATGTGGAAATTCATGACCTTGTAGGCGATGACAATATCTATATTTTTGGAAAACAAAGTGATGAAATAATAAAATTATATGAAACTTCAGGTTATGTTTCAAAAGATTATTATAAACAAGATGGAATAAAAGAAGCAGTTGATTTTATAACTTCAGATGAGTTAATAAAAGTAGGAAACAAGGAAAGACTGGAAAGACTTCAAAATGAGCTTATAAACAAAGACTGGTTTATGACTTTAATTGATTTTGCAGATTACTACAATACAAAAGAAAGAATGTTTAAAGATTATGAAAACAAAGATTTGTGGTATAAAAAAGTAATAAATAACATGGCAAAAGCAGGATTCTTCTCATCAGACAGAACAATTGCACAATATGAAGATGAAATTTGGAAAACTAAATAATTAATTTAAACAGGAAGGCTGTCTTTAAATGGTAACTTTTTAAAGACTAGCCTCTTATTTTTAGTTTTTTTAATAATAATTAATCAAATTTAGACTTTTTGAAATATTTGACAAAAGCAAAATTATATTTTATAATAACTTATAATTTAAAATAGAAAAAGGGAGAAATTTTATGAAAAAAATTTTATTTATGCTAGTTGTATTAATTTTTGGTTCTGGAATTATTATTGCTGGCGAAGTTCCAGAAGATATCGTGTTTGTGGGAGATTCAATAATGGATAGCAGTAAGCAGTATATTGCTCCTAATTTTAAAAACCCATATTTTGACACAAAAATTTCACGTCAATTTTCAACACTTCCGGGAATTGTTACAAAATTAGTTGAAAATGGAAAATTAAAAACTATATTGGTTGTTCACCTTGGAACAAATGGAAAATTTACAGATAACGATTTTGACTATGTTATGAAAATGGCAAATGGGAAAGATGTATTCTTTATGAATACTGCACATAAAGATCCATGGGAACAAGAAGTAAATAAAAAACTTAAGGAAAAAGTCGCTCAATATCCAAATGCCTATCTTATAGACTGGTATTCTTATGCAAAAGGTAAAAATCAATATTTTTACAAGGACAGAACTCATCCAAATGATAAAGGACAAAGATATTATGCAGACTTTTTAACAAATGAAATTAAAAAACATTATCTTGAAGAAAATAAAGCAGAAGAAAATAAGAATATAAAAAATGATGATACCTTGAAAAATAATTCTTCAAATTCACAAAATAATGACGAAAATAGTAAAAAAATAATAGATTTAAAAAATTTAAAAAAAGATACAGAACAAAACTATTAATTTCATAATTTCAAAACATTCATAGTTTATTTACAAAATTTCAGAAACTACTTTAATTTCAAACTTAAATAGTTGAGCATTTAACAACTCATAATGTTTGTTTAAAGTAGTTTTTTCAATATTATTTTTATATTTTATACTAAATCTCATTTAAAAATAAAAGTTATATCTTATTTGTTAACAGAGATCAAGACTTCTTGCAAAGAATTTCATAACCATTTTAAATGGGAAATAGTATTAATTTTTTTACAATAATAAATTTTAATGCTATATAAATCAAATAAATTATATCTAAAGAAAAAAGAAAGGAATTTTTTTACTTATGAAAAAACAAAGGATACAAAGTCTTGATATATTAAGAGCTGTTGCTCTTGTTCTTATTTGCGTCTATCACTGGTTTTCCTACAAGGGAACTTATATTGGAGTTGTTATATTTTTTGCATTAAGTGGGTATCTGATGACAGGTGGTCTACTTTCAAGAGATTTTTCAATATTCTCTGTAATTAACCGTAGGTTAAAAAAAGTTTACCCAAGCCTTTTAATCGTTATTCTAGTCTCAACTATCGCATTATATTTTATAAATAATGGGCTTGAAGATAAATATAAATATAGTGCATTATTTTCGATATTAGGATTAAATAATATTTATCAAATTTTTTCAAAAATGTCCTATTTTGATAATTTTGGGATTATTTTACCGCTTACTCACATTTGGGCATTATCTTTTTTGATTCAAATGTACATATTTTTCCCAATTTTAATTCAAGGATTGAAAAAGATTAAGTTAAAAAACAATATAATTGGTATTATTCTTTTGGGAATTGGGATAGTTTCGGCTCTAATAATGGCTTACATATTTTATAAAACTTCAAATTCTCCAGAAGGAGCAGATTTTTCAAGAATATATTATGGAACTGACACTCGTGCATTTGCATTTTTTATTCCAGCTGGAATAGCCTGTTTCTATGTAAATAGAGAAATTAAAAATCATATTGAGAAAAAAATTATATTTATTTTGGGAATACTTGGTTTAGTATCACTTGTTTTCTTTTCTTTTGGAATAGACTATAGAAATGCTTATAACTATTATGGATTAATGTTTTTATCTAGCATTTTAATTGGATTTACAATTGTGCTATTCTCAAAGTCAGAATTACAAAAGTTCAATCTTTCAAAATATCCAAAAATCTTCAGTCCAATTATAAGATTAGGACAACATCAGTATCAATACTATTTGTGGCAATATCCTATTATGATATTTACACGTGAATATTTTAAATGGGCAAAACTTACAAATATTCAAAAATTTTTCTTTCAAATTATTATTTTAATTACAATTTCAGAGTTATGTTATATTTTACTTGAAAAAAATAGCAAAAAATATGAAAAAGCTATAAATTACGTAAATTATCCAGTTTTAGCTTCTATTCTTGCAATCTTAGTGTTTTCTCCAATTTATAAAAATAAAGATCTGGAAGAAATGAAAGAAGTGCAAAAAGCTTTGGATACACCATCTACTGAAGAAAACAAAAAAGTAAATCCAACAAATACTCCTCCTGCAGCAACACAAAATTCCCAAAATGGAAAATTGACAATGGACGAATTGCTGGCAGCTTTAAATACACCTTCAAAAGGTATTGAAGCAGAATCTAAAATTCAAGATGAAATTCTGAAAAAATATCCAAATGATGAGAGAGAAATTCTATTTATTGGAGATTCGGTACTTCATATGACAAAAATTGATTTGAAGAAAAAATATCCAAATGCCATCATAGAGACAAAGGTTGGACGTCAATTTTATGAATTGCCAAACATGCTAAAGAATTATACTCAAAATGGAAAATTAAAAAAAATAATCGTTATCGCTCTTGGTACAAATGGTACTATTTTTGAAAAAGATATGAAGTCTGTTTTACAAACGTTGCAAGGGCATGATATTTATTTTATAAATACAGTTATGCCTGATCCTTGGCAAGATAGCGTTAATGCAGAAATTAAAAAGGTAAGTTCTAAAAACCCGAATATAAAAGTAATTGATTGGTATTCATATTCAAAAGGAAAACAAGAATACTTTTACAAGGATGGAACACATCCAAAACCTCACGCAGCCAAAAGATATGTAAATCTTTTATATTCTGTTTTAAGTAAAGACATTTTAAATTCTAATAATTCAAATTCAAGTAATTCAAATAATGGTAATTAATAAGTAAGAATTAACAAAAAAGCAAAAGTCGGGGCTTCCCGACTATTTTTTTATATTCTTAAATTTTATTTCTTTGAAAAAATTTTTACAGCATTTTCAAGATCTAGATGACAGTATCCATTAGGATTTTTATCCAAATAATTCTGATGATACTCTTCAGCTAGAATAAAATGTTTCAATGGTCTAACCTCCACTTGAATTTCTCTTGAATACCTCTTCTGTTCATCCTCTACCTTTATTCTTATTGTATCTAATTCCTCTTTATCTACATAATAAATTCCAGTTCGATATTGACGTCCTTCATCAAGTCCCTGTCTATTAATACTTGTTGGATCAATTATTGAAAAATAATAATTGAGAAGTTGATTTAGAGATACTATATTTGCATCATACGTTATATGCACAGTTTCAACATGGTCAGTCATTCTTAAAATATCATAATTAGTATCGAGAGTCTGTCCATTTGCATAACCAACTGATGTTTTTATAACGCCTGGAGCCATTTCAAAAAACTTTTCTACTCCCCAGAAACAGCCTCCAGCCAAATAAATTTCCTTAATATTTTCCATAAATTGCAAGCACCTCCTTCAATTCAATTTAAAAGTTGCAATAATTACGAAATTACCTACATATTTATCTTTCTGTTTTTATTTTATCATAACAATCAGTTTTAAAATAATTTTATGTATTATCATAATTGTATGTTGTCATTATACAGTCTAATAAATAGAAATTACTTATTTATTTCTTTAAATATACTTATCTAAATATGAATGTATATAAATAATTGAATCGTTTTAATATTTAACTAATAAAATTAAATTGAATAAATATTAATATTTCACTTAAAATATTGATTTTATTTTTTATTTTCATTTGAAATTGCATCTTTTACTTGATTTAATGCTTTTTCCAAAATCGCCCTAGGACAAGCTGTATTTAATCTCATAAATCCTTCCAATCCCTTCTGATACACACGTCCTTCATTTAATCCTAGTTTCGCCTTTGTCAACATAAATTTTTCAAGTTGTTCCTGATTAAATCCAAATTTTTCACATAATTTTCTGCAATCTAGCCATACTAAATATGTTGCTTGTGGAATATTTGGAATAATTTCTGGAATGTGTTCTTTAAAGAAATTATTTAAGAATAAAATATTATTTTCTAAATATTCTTTTAATTGTTTTACATATTCTTCTCCACCGTCAGAATAAGCCGCAATTGTAGCAACCAAATTAAATGGATTATTTCTATGAACTTCTAAATCCTTCCAAAATCTGTCAAATTTTTCTTTTATTTCTAAATTATTGAAAACTATTGTTGCACTTTGAAGACCAGCAAGATTAAAGGCTTTTCCTGTCGAAGTGCAAGTTATCGTATTTTGTCTAATTTCTTCAGAAACACTTGCCATTGGAATGTGCTTATTATCCCATAATGTCAAATCGGCATGAATTTCATCTGAAATTACAGGAACTTTATATTTTATACACAAATTTCCAATTGCTTCTAATTCTTCATGTGTCCACACATGTCCTAGTGGATTGTGAGGGTTACATAAAATAAATAATTTGGGATTTTCCTTTAATTTATTTTCCAAGTCTTCCAAGTCAAGTGAATATTTTCCGTTTTTTTCAATAAATCTATTTTCAATAACAACTCTGGCATTATCTTCGTTAATATCATAAAATTCTGAATAAACAGGTGTTTGAATTAAAATTTTATCACCTTTTTCAGAAAAAAGTTGCACTAACGATCCTAATGTTGGTACAATTCCGATACTAAAGCTAAGCAGTTCCTTTTTTGGCTCCCAGCCGAATCTTTTCTTTTGCCAATTTATAAATGACTCAAAATATTCATCAGGACGATACACGTATCCAAAAATTCCATGTTGAACTTTTTTTTCAAGAGCGTCAATTATAGGCTGTGCTGTCCTAAAGTCCATATCTGCAATCCAAAGAGGAATTACATCATCTACCCCAAATTTTCTCATAAGTTCATTGTATTTTACAGAATGATTGCTCTTTCTGTCAATTATTTCGTCAAAATTGTATTTCATAAAATCACATCCTTTTATTTATTTATAGTTTTTAATTATTTTTATTGACAATCCTCAAATTAAATTATAAAATATATACAAAATACTGTAAAGAGGTAAATTTAATGACTAAAAAATATAATAAAAATTTTATAATACAACAAAGTGCAAAACTTTTTTATTATAAAGGTTACAAAAATACGGAATTAACCGATATTTTTAAGGCTTGTGAAATGCCTAATGATATTTTCTATAAGTTTTTTTCCAGTAAAGAGGAACTTCTTATTGCTGTTATAAAATATCATACTGAAAATCTTATAAATTTTTTCAACAATAATGTAGATGACTTGTCAATTCAAAAATTTCACTATTTTTTTGAAAAATATTTTGAAAACATTGAAAATAACAAATTTCATGGTGGAAGCCCACTTGGAAATCTGGCTCTTGAACTATCTGATATTAATAAAAATATCCGTGAAGAACTTGTAAAGTCATACAAAAAAATCGAACTTAGATTTTCATTTTTTATAACAACGTTAAAGTATGCTTTTCCCGAAAAATATGATAAAATTATTCCCGAAACAACTGCAAGAATCTTAATTGCTATGTTAGAAGGTACTATTCTTATATTAAAGACAGAAAAGGAAAGTTCTGCAATTAATGACTTCTTTGTAATTTTTAATTCTATTTTCATAATTAACGAAATTGATGAAAATAATGAACAAAAAAATGATGAAGAAAAAAAATCTCAAAATTATATTCCTGATATTCAAAATGAAAAAAATGATGACAGTCTTCCTCAAAATATTTTAGATAATGCAGCAAAAAACGATAACATTGATCAGGAAATTGGAGAAATTGGAAATTCAAATATAGAAGAAAATAATCATTTTGATGAAAATATTTATTATGATATTGATTCAGACAGTTTAATTAATGTCTTTAACAATTTAGATACTACTCCAAAAAATGATAACAACAATGAAAATAATAAAAAATGAAACTTGAAATAAAAATTTAGGGAGAATACAAACTCCCTATTTATTATTAATCTACTTTTAAAACTGAATTTTCAATTTCTGAATCAAAATAATTCAAATATAATTAATTTAAAATTTGCTAAAAATTGAAATAATATTTACTATATAAATATTATTTATATTCAAATCTTTCACTAGAAACAATTTTACCATCTTCTGTCACAAATACTTGATAATATGCCTGTTTACCATATAAAATTACCTTCCAGTTTCTAAATCCTTTTTTATAAAGTCCTACATCTTCTGATTTTACATCTTCACTAAATTTTTGTTTTATTTCAGCAATACTATTATTTACAACCACATCTCTAGAAACGACCGCTGAATCTGGAACTGTTCTTTTACCAACAGATGAACAGCTTATCAATATTCCAAACCATAAAACCATTACTATTTTTTTTATTTTATTTTTCATTATTTATCCACAACCTCTATTTTAATTTCAAATTGTAATTGTTTTTTTTCTTTATCTAAATATTTATATTCTATTTTTTTCAAAACAGCATCTGGATTATTTTCCAAAATTTCGTTAATATTTTGATTTGCTTGTTCAATTTCCTGAAAATTTGCTGCAAGCTGATTATTTGAGAATCCTTTTATTTTTAAATAATTAAACATATTAAAATCAAACATTAAATTCTCCTTTCCTTAAATTAAAAAATATTTTCATTCAAAATTATTTTTCTAATTCCCTATATGTCTTTTTCAAAATTTCCTCAAAAGATAAATCTGTTTTAAATCCAGCAGCTTTTATATGTCCTCCACCACCAAAAATTGAAGCTATCTTATTTACATCATATTTATCATTAGTACGAAAACTTCCCTTTAGAGAGCCATCAATATTTTCTCTTACAAAAAGAGAGATTTCCATTCCTTCTATTCTTAACAGCATTTCCGCCGTACCATCTGTATCATCTTTTTCAATTCCCAGTTCCTTCATTTTTTCCTGTGTCAAATAATAACTGACAAACTTATATTTTTCGTTAATTTTTTTATTTTTATAAACTTCACCAATTAATTCAACTTTTTTTTCACTAACTTGAAAAATAATATTGGCAATTTCATGATTATTTACACCTGCTCCAATTAATTTTGAACAAACAAGAAAAGTTTTTTCTGTAACATTATCATGTCTAAAGTTTCCAGTATCATTAATTATTCCAAGATACATATACTCAGCAATTTTTTTTGTCAATTCAATACCAAAAATTTCTAAAAATTGATACAAAAGCTCACCTGTGCTGCAAATATCTTCCACATAGTTAAAATCAGCATGTTCAGTATTACTTATATGATGATCAATATTTATCGACTTCTCACTTAATTTTTTTATTTCCACAGCTCTTCCATATCTTTCCTCATTTGCACAATCCAAACTTATGAACAAATCAAATTTTTCATCATTTTGAAAATTTTTATTAAATTCATCATAAAATTTTTCATAGTTCCAAATTAACTTTGCGTCTTCAAAATATCGCATATATTTAGGCAATTTGTCATCAACAATGATTTTTATATCTTTTTCAATATTATTTTTTTTACAATACTCGTTTATCATAAAATAAAATGCTAAAACTGAACCAAGTGCATCTCCATCAGGATTAACGTGTACTGTCAAAATGATGCTTTTAGCTGTTTTTATTTCATTTTCGATTTCTTTTGGTGTAATATTTCCTTTATAATTTTTACTCATAAAATTTATTTTATTCCTATTCTTCAATTTTTTATAATTTTTTCATTGCTCCTATTTCCCAACTGAACGGATCATATAACCACTGCCTGCTCTTTTAGCTTGATTTTCCATCGCTTTTAGTGTATTAGGATTATCTGTCATATTCGACATTACTACATAGGCTGTTTTACCATTTACAGTTGTTTTTTTATAATAAAAGTTTCCACCAAGTTTCTTGGCTATTCCTCTTGCTGAAGCTTCTGTCGTTACTGAAGCTACTTGAATGTATTTTTTAGATCCTTGATGCTTTTTGGCATTTTCTCTAGCTCGTTTTGCTGCTTCCTCTCTTGCTTTTTTATTTTCTTCTTCTCTTGCCTGCTGTCTAGCCGCCTCTGCCCTTGCTTGTGCTGCCGCTTGTTCTTTTCTTGCCGCTTCTAACTGTTGCTGTTTTTTTAGTTCAGCTTGTTTTGCTGCAATTTTTGATTTTTCCTGTTGTTTTTGTTCAGCTAGCTTTTGTTGAGCCTGTTTTTGCATTTCTAATTTTACCTGTTCTTCCTTTTTTTTATTTTTATCTGCCACTTTGCTATCAGTTTGCTGCTTACTGGTATCTGAATCTTTTTGTAGATCTACAGTTTCTGCGGGTTTAGTTTGCTCTAACTCCTTTGCAACCGCTTCATTATTATTTTCTACAACTTGATTTGGTAAAGTCAGATTATTTTTATAATCTTTTGATTTATAAAAATCTTTATTCCGTATTTTCATATCTTTTGTAACACTTTCAGTTGTAGTTACCTTTGATTTCTTATATCCTGTAACAAGTACTACGCCGTAAACTACAATTGCAACAATTCCTACAGCTCTCATCACTTTAAACGGATTTAATCGAAAACTCATATTTTTCTCCCTTCATTTCCTAATTTTTTATATCATAAATTACAATATTATTCTATTTTTCACTAAACTTAGTATTATTAAATTATATTTTCCAATATTTTTGTAGAATTTTTTGCTGCTAATTTTACAAAAGTTTCATACTCCATACCAGATTCATCTGTGATTGAATCAGAAATTGAACGAATTATTAAAAATTTCACACCTAATCTTGTACAGACTTGAGCTACAGCTCCACTTTCCATATCCACGCAAAGTGCTTCAAAATCCTTCCCAAGCTGAATCTTCAAATCCTTTTTACTCACAAACTGATCTCCAGTCAAAATTCTTCCATAAAATATATGATGATCAAAATCAGATATATTTCCAGTCTTTTCAATCAGTTCCTTATCCGATTCAAAAGCCCATTCTTTCATTTGTGGAATCTGTCCCATTTTATACCCAAATGCTGTAGCATCAACATCATGCTGAACAATATCACACCCTATAACAACATCTCCAACTTTCAATTTTTCATCCAATGATCCAGCTACCCCAGAAAAAATAACTTCATTTACTTCAAATTTTTCTATTAATAAAGTCGCTGTAATTGCGGCATTCACCTTCCCAATTCCAGATTGTACAAAAACAACATCTTTATCATTAAATTTCCCAGTAAAAAAAGATATTCCATTTATTACGTTTGACTTAATGTCCTTAATTTCCTTTTTTATTGCTTCAGCTTCTTCAATCACTGCCCCAATAATTCCTATCATTAACTACTTCCTCCAATTTTTATTTTTTCCCAATTTATACTAAATACTCTTGAAATCAAACTCAAAAACTATGACTATCTTACTTAAATCCTAAGTTTATATGATTTTTAATAGTTCAATTTTAAATAGGTTTGAATATAATTTTAAAGAAATCATATTTTTATAAAATCCAATATATTATATAATATTTGATTATAAAACATAATTAGTATAATATTAGAATAACATATTCCTACTAAAAAAACAAGGCAAATCATCTAATTTTTGACTAAAAACAAACTAGAATCCTTGCCTTTATTTACTTAAATTATTGTTCTTAAAATTTCAAAATTCCCAACAGTTTTTGTCTTAATTCCAACAGGAATTAAAACTGTTTCACCCTTTTTAACAGAAAGTTCTCCATTGTCTTCCCACACAATTTTCCCTTCTCCTTCAAGAAACGAGTAAATCGTCATACTTTCAGCATTTGTATCTTCAAAACAACTATTAAATCTTATTTTCTCAATTGAATAATATTCTTTTTCTATAATATTCTTTCTCAAAATATCTTTTCTATTTTCAGATTCATCAAAATCAGTATTCTTAATTTCTACTTCTTTTCCAAAATCAATCACATCAGCCGAATCCTGCAAATGCAGTTCCCTTTTCTTCCCATTTTTATCAATTCTGTCAAAATCATAAATTCTATAAGTAACATCTGAATTTTGCTGAATTTCTGCAAAAATTACACTCCCTTTTAATGAAGCGTGAACTGTACCTGGCGTAATATCAATAAAATCCCCTTTTTTTACAGACTTTTCTTCAAATAATCCATCAAAATCATTTTTTTCTACTTTTTCCAAAAATTTTTCCTTTGTAATACCAGGCTTCATTCCCATAATTAAAGTCGCATCATCACTCGCCTCCATTATGTACCAAGATTCGCTTTTCCCAAATTCATTATGTTTTTTTAAGGCAGTTTCATCACTTGGATGGACTTGAATAGAAAGTCTGTCATTTACATCCAGATATTTTATAAGAAGCGGAAATTTATTTGGATATTTTTCATAAACCTTTTTTCCCGTAAGTTCTCCTCTATACTCCTTGTAAATATCATCCAGTCTTTGTCCAGCCAAAGCACCATTTTCTACAATACCCATTCCATTAGGATGTGCCGATACTTCCCAAGACTCTCCAATTTTTTTACCTTCAGGCAGCTTCATTCCTAATTTTGTTTCAAATTCACGTCCACCCCACACTTTTTCCACAAAAAATTTTTTAAACTTCATCGGATATAACATAAAAAATCTCTCCTTATTTATAAATTTCTTTACATTTCTTTATTTTATGATAACATTTTGAATTAAATTTTACAATAATATAATAAAAAATTTTACAAAAAAAAACTGTAAATGATATCTGTAAGGAAAAAAGATTTTTTTATTTTTGGTGTGTTATCCTCGACTTAAAAAATAATAGACAACTACAATTTGAATTATGATATAAATCATTAATATAAAAACTGCCCTATATTTTAAGGCAGTTTAACCAATTTTTCTATCTACAAATGTCTGTTTCTTTACAATTTTATACTATAAAAAAATCTTTACCTATTAATTTGAGAAAATTTTTAATAATTTTCCACAAATTCTGTAACATTTAAAACTTTCTCATCTAATTCCAATTCCCTAGCCAAATCACTAATATACGGCTGTTTCACCATACTTTTCTTCAACGTATCAAATTGCCAAAAAATATCACATTTATCTCCATCAGCGATAACTTCTCCATTTGTCATTACAATTACCCTGTCAAAATTCTTTACTACAAATTCCATGTCATGAGTTATTGTTATAATCGTTTTCCCTTGCTTTTGAAGTTCGTCAATCAAATTATGCAAAACTCTCATTCCTCTAAAATCTTGCCCTGCTGTCGGCTCATCCATCACAATAACGTCTGAACCCATCCCAATCACTGCGGCTATTGTAACAAATTTTCTCAATGAATATGGCAAGTTATATGGATTTTCTCTTTGGTATTTTTCAAGTTCTGTTAATTTTATGGCATTTTCTACCATCTTTTTTATTTCATTAGGAGAATATTTTAATTTTTTTGCTCCAAAGGCTATTTCATCATAAACATTGTTATGAAATATCTGATCCATTGGATTTTGAAAGACATATCCGACTTTTCGGCTCATTTTGGCAACGGTATACTTCTTTGTATTCCAATCATCTACAACAACATCTCCACTTACTGGCTTTAACAACCCATTCAACATTTTTACCATCGTTGTTTTCCCAGCGCCATTTTGCCCAATAATCGCAACTTTCTCCCCTTTTTTAACTTCAAGAGAAACGTCATTAAGTACATTTTCCGTACCATTAGGATATTTAAAATTCAAATTTTTCATAGTAATAAAACTCATAATTATAGCTCCTTTTAAAATTTTATTTATAAAATCCCTTTCTCTTCCAATAACTTTCTATAAATCTCAAAATTTTCATTTTCAAAACATACAAAATTTACTTTTTCTATAAAATCGCTTTTCTCCAAATATTCTACCACAGCGTTAATAGCCGTTTTTGCAGCTAAATCTTTTGGAAATCTATACACTCCAGTCGAGATATTTGGAAAGGAAATATTTTTCAGTTTATTTTTTTCAGCCAATTCTAAACTTGAGATATAGGCTTTTTTTAACAGTCTTTCTGCAAACAATTTTGTTTCATTATTTTTTCCTGACTGCCAGACAGGTCCAACTGTATGAATTACATTTTTAAATGGCATATTTCCTGCTCTTGTAATAACAGCTTCCCCAACGTTGCATTTCCCTTGAGAATCACGTATTTTCATACAATCTTCTGTTATTTCTCTTCCGCCTTTTCTATGAATTGCACCATCAACACCACTGCCTCCAAGCAAGGAAGAATTTGCGGCATTAACAATCACATCAGCAGGATATTCGGTAATATCGCCTTTTACAAGAACGATTCTATTTTTTAAATCTTTTGGTTTCATAATTTTTCCTTTTAAATAAATATTTTTAAGATTTGCTTAACAATTTTTATTTTTTATTACTTTATTTTTTCAATAACTCCACTGTTTTTTCCTTTGTTATAGGAATTTCTTCAAGCTCAACTTTTCCTGTTTTTTCAAGTTCATAGGCAAGTATCGAATACTGTGTCATACCAATTTCCTTTTCCAGCAAGATTTTATTATTTAAAACTTCCTTAGCTTTTCCGCTCAAAATTATTTCCCCTTCATCAAGAACAAGGATATTTTGGGCATATTCTGCAATAAGTTCAAGTTTATGTTCAACCAGAATTATTGTTTTTCCCTCATTTGCCATTAAATTTATAATTTTAAAAATATCTTCTGTTCCTTTTGGATCAAGCTGTGAAGTTGGCTCATCAATGACTAGAACATCAGGATTCATTGCGATAATTGAGGCAAGTGCCACTCTTTGCTTTTGTCCGCCAGACAAATCATAAGGATTTCTGTCACGCAGCTTTTCAATTTCAAGCAGTTTCAATATTTCTTCAACCCTAGAAATTATTTCTTCTTTCTCTAATCCTAAATTTTCGAGCCCATAAGCAATTTCCTCAAAAACGGTATCTTTTACTCCGCTAATTTGCGTAAACGGATTCTGAAATACAAATCCAATCTTCTGCACAAGTTCCTTTTGAGAATAATTTTTCAGCTCTTTATCTTCCAGCGTTATTTTTCCTGTCAGTTCCCCTTTGTAGAAATCAGGCACGAACCGCCTTAACATATTACAAAATGTCGTTTTCCCACTCCCATTTTTTCCAATTACAGCCCAAAATTCGCCTTTTTTTATCTCGATATTAATATTTTTCAAGGCTTGTTTGTCTTCAAGCGGATATTTGTAGTTCACATTTTCTATTTTGAAATAACCCATAACACCCTCCATACAATACACAGCACTATAAAAATGGCCAGCATAATTTTCATAATTTTATCATTTTTTGTTTCTTTAATATCGTATAATATTGTTCTCTTTTCTCCAACAGAAAATCCACGTGATTCTAATGTAATTGCCCGCTCTTCTGTATTTGCAATGGAAGAAAGTACAAGCGGAATAAATATGGGAATTAGCGCTTTTGCCCTGACAAGGATATTTCCTTCAGTTTCAATTCCCCTCGCCTTTTGCGAATCCATAATGACATTTGCTTGCTTTTTCATTTCGGGTATCGTTTGCAAAGTAAGCATTAAAATAAATGCAGCTTTCGGATTTAATCCTTTTTTTTCAAGTGCAAGAGTAAAGTCTTTTATTGGAGTTATTAAAGTCAGCATTGTTAAAGCGCTTACAATTGCCGTTAATTTAGATGTCAAACCTACAGCTTTCATTACTCCTTCCTTATAAACTGAAATAAATCCAAATTTTACCCATACCTCACCTGCTGGTATAAAAAGGCTTTGAATAATAAATATCGCTGTAAAAAGCCAAAATAAACTTAAAAATATTCTTTTACTATAAACTTTCAATTTATTTTCAAAAGAAACTATAATTCCACAAATTATTATCATTGAATAATCATAAATGTGACTTGGAGCAATAAATGCTGATATTATCAATGTTAAAGCCAAATATAGTTTTGTCAGCGGGTAAAGCTTTTTAAAAAAATCTTTTTTCATAATTTATTTATTTTCCTTGTTTTTATTTATATTCTATCCTTTTGATTATTTATATAATTTTCTCCATATTTGAATTTTATCAAATATCTAGGCGACATTGCTTTAATTATTGCCATTGCAACTATTGCTGTTATAATTTTGTCGGTTGTTTCTGTAATAAAATTCGTACTAAAAACAGCTGTCCAAATATTTTGACCTGTTGCTAGGAAAAATGCAGTTACTCCAAATGTGGAATTTCCAGTATTTCCACCATAAACCATTACTATTATTGGTGCAGATACAACTATTGCAATAAATACAAGGCAAAATGCACATACTAATGTTTTTATTACAATATTTTTCATTCTAAATCTTGCTAAAAATCCCATAGCAAGTGCCATAATTACTGCCACTGGTATAAATGCAAAATATTCAGGAGAAAAACTTCCTGTAATTAAACTTGTAATAACAGCGGTTACAATTCCAACCCAAGGTCCTGCTATAAGGCTGATAAATACTGTTCCAATTGAATCTAGAAATATTGGAACTTGTAGTAATTTAATAAGTCCAAAACCTGTAAAATTAATAGCTACTGCTACTGGTATCAACAAACTTGACATTAAAGAAAAATCCTCTTTTAAACTTTTCATTTTTCTGCCTCCTTAAAATTTATTTATTATATTTTAAAACATATTTGTTAATATTTCAACCTTTAAGAAGAATTTTTTTTACTTTTTTAACAATTATTTTAATTTTTATTAGATTTATTTTATGCTAAAAATACATTTTCTTAAACAAAACTGGGCAAACTTCCTTCATACTGCTTGGAAATTGTGTACACCAGTGAAATGTTATTTTTGGATATTTTTTATTTATGTAGCCTATTTTTCTTTTATATTCATTTAATTTTTTATTATAACTGTCAATAAAATCATCTCTAAAAATGGTTTTACCGTTAATTTTAATAATTTCTTTATTTAAAATATTATGTGAATTATTTTTTCTAGCAAAGGCATAAGCTGAAATGAAAGCAAAATTTTCATTTTCAAAATAATTCGTCATAAATTTTGTCTCAAATGATATATTGATATATTCTGACAAATTATCCTGATTTTTCATAATTGAATAAAATATCTTTTCCCCTTGTGAAATAAGCCAAAGTCTGAAAAAATCAAAACTCCAGCTCGCAGTATCACCATTTACAAGATACGAAGCACACCATAATTTTTCATTATAGCTTTCCCGCATTAACTCAAAAGTGATTATTTCAAAATCAAAAATTTCTTCATCTGTTTTTTTAGATAGAATATCTATCAAATAATCTATAAATTCATTATTATTTTTAGCCTTTTCATGCGAAATAAAAATATATTTCCAAAAGTCTTCCCTTTTCATTTTAAGTTTTATTTCATCAGTTTTTTTTATTTTTATAAGCATTTTTTATCACACTCCCCTTTTTAAAAACTTTCATCTAGACTTTGAGTAATAAATGCAATAAATATGGCTGTAATCCTATTGCTTTTTCTATTTCTAAAAAATAATCCACCATCTGAATATTTGGCATCATTTTTTCTAAATTTGTCTGTACTCCCCTGATTTAAATGAATATCATGTAACCCTTTCCCATTAGCATAAAGCCTCCCAAATGCAAATACCTCATAATTTTCATTATTTTTAGCCTTTTCAACATATTTTTCAATAATTCCTGTCAAATATACATGCTTTTCATCAAATCCCTTCATCTGAATCATTTTATTATGTGAAAATAATTTCATTCTGACATAATCCAAGCACAAATTCTCATTACACTCTGTAATTCCAGATTTTTGTAATAACATCTTAGAAATTACACTTTCTTCACAAAAATAATTTTTCCTGTAATATACCTTCAAATTTGAAGAAATAATCTCATTTTTCTTCTCATAAATGCTCCCAATATTAATCGCCAAATCATACTTCTTCCCATTTTTATCTACAGCTACAATATGATAATGAGCCCTTTTGTCAAAATCATACCATTTATCAACAATCTTCCCTCTAAACATAACATATTTTTCCATATTTTCCTCTTTTTTAACTCATAGTCAATTCTTTTTAGCAAAACTATTACCAAAAATTTCTGTTTTTTCTAATAGAACTTAGTATTATATAAACTTTTATTATCAAAATAGATTTTCCCTATTATAAGTATAACATATTTTTTCAAAAATAAAAGAGAGATAATATTTTTATTAATTTAAATAAAAAGGGACATTAGCCCCTTATTAAACAATCTTTATCTTATTAAATTTTAAATATGTACGATTTCTAAACAGATCTATTATAAAAACAAATTCTTAAACTTCGCAATTTCATAAAAAGATCCACAAACTACAATCGCCTTATATGAATTATCTTTTTTTAAAACCATTTCCTTTACCTTGTTATAAGCCTCTAAAATATCATCTTCAAAAATAATATTTTTTGTAGAAATATTTGAATCTTCTAGATTTTTCTTTATTTCATCAGCAGAAAGTCCGTAAGTTACCTCTTTTAGTGAAGTTATAAAAATTTTATAATTTTTTCCCAAAATCTTTTCAAAAATAGTTACAATATTCTTTGTTCCAAGTATTGAGAGAATAAAAATCACTTCATCATCTTTAAAAAGTTCATTCAAATTTTCCGTCAGAACCTTTACGGAATCTTCATTATGAGCAACATCCAAAATTGTAGTTGGATCTTGTGAAAAAATCTCAAATCGTCCAGCCAATGAAATTTGACTAACTCCATTTTGAATAGCTTTGTCACCAATCTCATAAATCTTAGCGATCTCGTAGGCAATCAAAAAATTATTTGCCTGAAATTTTCCAAAAAGTGGCAACACAAATGTTTTTTCCAAATTCTTATTTTCAGTAATTTTCACAACTGTCTTATAATTTCGATTATCCAATTCAACCTGCAAATTTTTATATTTTTTCAAAACATTTACTGAATTATCAGTTTCCCTTTTCACAGCCTCTTCCAGTTCACCCAAATTCTGAGCATAGATACAAAGCTCTCCATCCTTTATAATCCCAGCTTTCCTGTCTGCAATTTCATAAAGCGAATTTCCCAAAAGGGCGACATGGTCAAAACTTACATTTGTTATAGCCGCTATTGTTGATTTTACAATATTTGTGGCATCGTATCTTCCACCTAGTCCAGTTTCTAGAAATATAAAATCAGGATTTTTTTCTTTGAAATAAAGTAAAGCTACGAAAGTTGTTATTTCAAAAAAATTTATTTGCAATCTATTTTTTTCTAAAACATTCATAACAGCCTCACAATACTTCACGACATCCTCATCTGAAATCATCTCTTTATTTACCAAGATTCTCTCATTAAATTGCAAAATATGCGGTGAAGTAAATTTAGCAACTGAATATCCAGCCGCAAAAAAAATATTTTCCAAAAATGTCGCTGTTGAACCTTTCCCATTTGTTCCTGCAATATGAATGATTTTCTTATTTTCACAAGGCTTTTCCAATAATTCGTAAATTTTTTTCAGTTTTTCATTATTCTGATTTAAAGATTCCTTTGTTATTCTCTTATTAATTGTTCTCATATTAAAAATTTTTTCTAAAATTTCATCTATTTTTGTTTTATATTTTTCCATTACATTCACCTTTTATTTATTCTTTTGTCAATATTTTATAAATTCTATTTTTATCTCTTATTTCAAATACACCTTTTTGCTTATTGTATTTTATTCCAAAGCTGTCCATTTTTATCTTTCAAGTCAATAAAAAATTTGCCCTAATTTTTAACTTTTAGGACAAATACTATGGCAATTATAAAATATAATTCTATAAAGTGCATGTTTATAACTATTTTTTCTTAGTTTCTTGGAATTTTGCCCATACTCCTGCTTTTGTTAAAATACTTTTAACAGTTTCAGTTGGCTGAGCACCATTTGACAAGTATTTCAAGATTTCTTCCTCTTTCAATACTACTTGCTTGTCATCTTCAACAAGCGGATTAAAAGTTCCAAGATAAGCAACAGCTTTTCCATCTCTTCTAGATAAAGCCTCCATAGCTACTATTCTATAAAAAGGAACTTTCTTTCTTCCCAATCTAGTCAATCTTAATTTTAACATTAAATGTTACCTCCATACTATTTAATAATTTTAAAATTTATTATTTTAAATGTACTATGATTATACAAAAATTTTGACAAGTTGTCAAGTTTTTTTTCTTTACATTTTTTTATTTTACAGCTTTTATTACATTTTTTACTAAAACTATTTAATAAAAAATTATTGTCAATTAAAAAAATATAATATAATAAAAATTGAGATCTAACACTATTCCCTATTAATGTTTAGTATAAAAGCTAGAAAAATCTAGTTTTTTTATTATTAGATATGTTTGATAACCTAAGTTTTTTTATCTATACAAGGGGTCAAGACCCTTTGCTTCAAGATATTTATTTTATTAAATTCTAAGTTTGTATAGTTATCGAACAGGTCTATTATATATTCATTCCTTGACAAGAAATTAAAATGTAATTTTATTTTGCTATAATTCTAATCTTTTAAAAACATCTTCAACAGAAATTGTTTTTTCCAGTCTTTTCAATATTTGTTTTTCATCTTTTTCAGTTATTTCGTCATCTATTTTATCTAAAATTAAGTTACGAACAAAAGATGACATCTCAATTTTATTCTCTTTTGAATATTTTTTAAAAAATTCTAGATTTTCTTTTTCTATTTTAAGAGTAACATTTTTTATTTTTTTTGTCATAGATTATTCAATAACTTAATTTTGTTTATGCTTCTAAAAAATATTTTTTACAACCAATCCCTATTCCACAATAACTTCCACAATCTCATCCACAGTAAATTTAGAAAAATATTCTCCAATGTCAATTGATTCCAATTTTTCCTTAACATCTTCTGCCGTATATTTCACATTTTTCAAAAGATTTTCAATTTCATTCAAATCCTCATTTTTCCCAAAGAAATCCCCATAAAATTTAATATTTTTAATTCTAGAATTTTCAACTGTGGCAAAGATCTGAATTTTTCCATTTTTAAATCTTTTCCCTCTAGTTATATTAAATTCTGGCGACTCTCCGTAGTTCCATTCCCAGCTTCTCTTGACTTCAGCCCTTTTAGCAATATAGTCGAGCTCTTCCTTGCTAAAAACATATTCCTTCATATCTGGATACTGCTTTTTCATATATTCCATAATTTTATCGCCAAATTCTTCAACTGTAATCGGAGTTTTCAAATGAGGCAATATATTCGTAACTCTGCTTCTAACAGATTTTACACCTTTTGATTCTATTTTATCTTTAGAAACTTTCAGAGCATCTCCCAAAGCACTAAAATCAACATTGAATAAAAGGCAGCCATGATGCATTACTCTGTCTTTTATGTAAGCCTGTGCATTTCCGCAAAATTTTTGACCATCTATTTCCAGGTCATTTCTTCCTGTAAATTCGGCTTTCACTCCTAATTCTGCCAATGTTTCAATTATAGGCTTTGAAAACTCTTTAAAATTGAAACCTTCCTGTCCTTTATCTCTATTAGAAATAATTGTATAGTTCAAATTATTTAAATCGTGATAAACTGCTCCTCCACCAGAAATTCTACGAATCACATGAATCCCTTTTTCTCTAGTATATTCTGTATTAATCTCTTCAATTGTATTCTGATATTTTCCAACAATTATTGAAGGTTCATTTATCCACAACAGAAATATTTCATCTTCATCCTTTAATTTTTTAAAGCAATATTCTTCCAAAGCAATATTAAACGCAGTATCATGAGTTTTACTAATATAATAAATCATAACAAATAGCCCTCTTTCATTCTATTTTCTTTTTTTAGGTAAATGAACAGCTTCCCCTAAAACATCTGCACATGCTTCAAACAATGCTTCTGAATAAGTAGGGTGTCCGTGTATCGTTTTGATTACTTCATCAACTGTAATTTCCATTTTCATTAATGTTGAAGCTTCGTTAATGATTTCAGCAGCTGAAGGCCCTACGATATGAACTCCTAAAATTTCTCCATATTTTTTATCTGCAATAACTTTTACAAATCCAGCTGATTCTCCTGATGCCAATGCTCTTCCATTTCCTGAAAATGCAAATTTACCTACACTTACATCATATTTTTCTTTAGCTTGTTCTTCTGTCAATCCAACCATTGCTACTTCTGGTACAGTATAAATTGCTGATGGTATAGTATAAATTGAAGCTGAAGAATTTGTTTCCAGTCTTGTTGCCCTGTGGTTTCCTTGAATTGCATTCTCTGCCGCAATTTCTCCCATTCTGAACGCTGCATGTGCCAGCATTCTAGTTCCATTAATATCTCCAGGTGCATAAATGCCTTTCACGCTAGTTTCCATATATTTATCTACTTTAACTTTGCCATTTTCCAATTCCAAGTCAATTTCCCCAATTCCTTCTAAATCAGGCACTCTTCCAATTGACAATAACGCTTTTTCAGCCACAATATCATCTTTACCATCAACTTTAATTGTCAATGTATCTCCATTATCAACGATCTCTTTAATTGCAGTCGAAGTAAAGATTTTCATTCCTTTTTTCTCTAATTCTTTTCTCAATGTTTCAGAAGATTCTCTATCCACACCAGGAATAATTCTATCCATCATTTCCACAACAGTTACTTCCGAACCAAATGAATTAAATACTTGTCCCAACTCAATTCCAACTACTCCTCCACCAATTACAGCTAATGATTTAGGAATTTGCTGAATATCTAAAATATCATCACTTGTCAATACTTTTGGACTGTCAATTCCTGAAATATTGATTCTTCCTACTTTTGAACCACCTGCTAAAATGATTTTATCAGTTCTCAACACAGTTTCACCTTTATCATTTGTAACAACAACATCTTTATCGACATTTATTTTCCCAATACCGTTATAAATCTTAACATCATTACTCTTCAATAATCCTTGAACTCCATTTGTCAATGTTTTTACGATATCATTTTTCAATTTAACAACTTTTGGCATATCAATTGTGAATTTATCATTTTCCAAGATAATTCCTCTTCTTCCTGCCATTTCAATTCCTTCGATAATTTCAGCATTTTTCAAGAATGTTTTCGTAGGGATACATCCTTTATTCAAGCAAGTTCCTCCAAAATGAACTTTTTCCACAATCGCTACTTTTCCACCTAATTGTGCCGCCTTAATTGCTGCTACATATCCTGCAGGTCCTCCACCGATTACAACTACATCAAATTCATCGTCACCTTTTGGTGCTTTTGGTTCATTTGAAGCTGAAGCTGCTGATTGAGCTGCTGCCACTGGTTCTGCTGCTTTTGGTTCTGATGTTGCTTGAGATGCCGCTCCTGTTGGTGCTTCTTCTCCTTCAGCTCCAATGTACCCAATAACTTCTGTAACTGGCACAGTTTCTCCATCTTGTTTCAACACTTTAATCAAGTATCCTGAAGCCTCTGCCTCTAATTCCATACTTGTTTTATCTGTCATTATTTCAAGTAAAATTTCTCCCTCTTCTACTTTTTCCCCTTCTTTTTTGTTCCATTTCACGATTTGCCCTTCTGTCATATCTATTCCAGCTTTAGGCATAATTACTTCTACTGCCATTTATTTCACTTCCTTTATTTTATTTAATGGTATTTATAGTATTTCAAATTTTCTAAATTAACATTGCCAATGGATTTTCCAATAATTTTTTCAAATCTTGCATAAATTTAGCTCCAGCAAGCCCATCCACAACTCTATGGTCAATTGTTAAACACATTGTCATTATTGGTCTAATTACAATCTCTCCATCTACAACTACTGGTTTCTCAACTGTCGCAGCAACTCCTAAAATCGCTGAATTAGGCTGATTTATAATCGGATTGAAGCTTTGTGTCCCAAACATTCCCAAATTACTAATTGTAAACGTACTTCCACTTTGTTCAGAAGGACTCAATTTCATCGCTAATGCCTTTTTAATAATATCTTTAGACGCAACTACCAATTCGCTTAATGACATTTTATCCGCACCTTTAATTACTGGTACTAAAAGTCCGTCATCCATTCCAACAGCAATTGATAAATTTACATAATTATGCAATGTAATTTGTGTTCCATCTGCAGACAACTCTGAGTTCACGTATTTATGTTTCATCAGTGTTTTAACTACAGCAAATGAAATTAAATCTGTTACAGTTATCTTTTTACCTGTATTTTCCATAATTGTATCCATAACTTTTTTTCTCAATAAAATCAATTCTGTCATATCAACTTCATAGTTTAACGTAAACGTAGGTGCTGTAAAGTAACTGTCTGACATTCTTTTAGCTATTACTTTTCTCATTGGCGACATTGGAATAACTTCAATATCAGCTTCTTCCACTTGTTCTTTTTCAGCCAATATCGCTTTTTCATGTCTTGCCAATTCTTCAGTTTCTTTCGGTTTAGCAATGATATTCAAAATATCTTCTTTCATTATCTTTCCATTATGCCCACTACCTTCTACTGTACTCAAATCAATATTGTATTCTTGTGCTATTTTATTAGCCAGCGGAGTAATTCTCACTTTTTTCTCAAAATTAAATTCTTCCACATCTTCTTTATGAATTCTGCCTTTAGCCCCACTGCCTCTGACATTTAACAAATCTATTCCCATCATTTTAGCTAAATCTCTCGCAGCAGGCGTAGCTCTCAATTTGCTATTTTCCATCTTATTTTTCACCTTCTACTATTGTTTATTTTTTACTTTTCTTATTGCCTCAACAATTTTTTCCACACTCGGAATCATTGCTGTTTCTAAAGTATGATTATATGGTATAGGAACATCTTCCCCAGCCAATCTCACAATTGGATGATCCAAATAATCAAATGCATCACTTTCTGAAATAATCGCCGAAATTTCTCCAATAAATCCACTTGTTTTGTGAGCATCATTCACCAAAATAACTCTCCCTGTCTTCTTGACAGAATCTAAAATTATCTCCTTATCCAACGGTATCAATGTTCTAGGATCTACAACTTCTATACTAATCCCTTCTTTTTCCACAATTTCTGCCGCCTTCATCACTCGTTCCAGCATTCTTCCATAAGTTACAATCGTAATATCTTTCCCTTCTTTTTTTATTTCTCCCTTTCCTAGAGGAATAATAAATTCAGGATCTGTTGGAACTTCCCCCTTCATATTATATTGTGCCTTATATTCAAGAAAAATTACTGGATTATTATCACGAATTGCCGATTTTAAAAGCCCTTTTACATCTGCAGGTGTTCCTGGTGCAATAACTTTTACTCCTGGAATATGAGTAAACCATGCTTCAAGTGACTGTGAATGCTGTGCTGCCGATCCCACTCCAGAACCCGCCGCACATCTAAAAGTTACAGGTACTTGACCTTTACCTCCAAACATATATCTTGTCTTTGCTGCTTGATTCACAATATTATCCATCATATAAACAATAAAATCCATAAATGTGACATCAACTATCGGACGAAGTCCAGTCATTGCAGCTCCAATCGCAGTTCCAGAAATTGCAGATTCTGAAATTGGAGTATCTTTTATTCGTTCTTCCCCAAATTCCTCCAACATTCCAACAGATGTTCCAAAATCTCCACCAAAAATTCCAACATCTTCTCCCATTAAAAATACATTTTCATCTCTTCTCATTTCCTCTGACATCGCCGTAATAATTGCCTCTTTTACAGACATCAACTTTGTTTCCATTCTTTATCTCCCTTTTTTCTAATTTTTTTAGCCACTTGTAAAATTTAAAACTTGATTAATACTACATTTTACAATTTTAATTTTTGATATTTTTCTCTATTTTTTACTGTTTCCATAACTTCTGTTTTTACAATTACTAGATTAATTCAAATTTTATAATCTTTCATTTTATATTCACTTATAATTTAATCTTTAATCTGCAAATACATCTTCAAATGCAGACTCTAGCGTAGGTTCTGGACTATTTTTGGCAAATTCCACTGCATCTTCAATTTGTTTTTTCGATTTTTGCTCAAGTTCTGTCAATTCTTCCTCTGTCGCAATATTGTTTTCAAGTAAATAATTTCTCAATTTTACATTAGGATCTTTCAGCTTCCATCCGTCAACTTCCTCTTTTGTTCTGTATTTACCTGGATCAGAACTAGAATGCCCAAACCATCTGTAAGTTACGCTTTCGACAAAAACGGGTCCGTTTCCTTCCCTTACATATTCCACAGCCTTTTCAAAAGTTTCATAAACTGAAAGTACATCATTTCCATCTTCAATAAAATATCCCGGCATTCCATAAGCAGCAGCCCTTTGATAAAGATGTTCTACATTCGTAACCTTTTTAATTGAAGTGCTAATTCCATAACCATTATTAATCGAATAAAAAATTACAGGCACTTTCCAAATCGAAGCCAAGTTCATAGCCTCATGAAAACTCCCTTCATTTGTAGCCCCATCTCCAAAAAAGCAAACTACAATTTTTCCAGTTTTTTTCACTTTTTGGCTATAAGCCGCACCAACTGCCATTCCGTGTCCACCTCCTACAATTCCGTTAGCTCCCAAATTTCCACTTTCCAGATTTGCAATATGCATTGAACCACCTTTTCCCTTACAAGTTCCAGTAGCTTTTCCCATAATTTCAGCCATCATTCCATTCAAGTCAATCCCTTTCGCAATAACTTGTCCATGTCCTCTATGATTAGACGTAATCAGATCATCAGCATTTAAAGCCTCAATTGCCCCAACATTCGCAGCTTCTTCTCCCACTGACAAATGTGTCATTCCAGGCACCATTCCTCTTTTTACAAGCTGATTCACTTTCAAATCAAAATCTCTAATATTTAGCATTCGCTCATAAATATTTAACAATTTTCCCTTTGATAATCCCATAATTCTCCTCCATTTTTATATTTTAACTTTTTAGTTTCATTTTAAAATAATTTTGCTATAATTCTAAATACGCATAATTTTATGTATAATCCATTAATAATTTATTATTCAGAATTCTTTATTTAATTTTATCATAATTTTATAATCATTACAATATTTATTTATAACTTACTAATCTCAGCATTAAAATAATAAAATTTCTAGGAAACTGTTGCAAATAATGATTTTTATCTTTTTCATAAAAATTTACTATAAAATGGGGCAAAAAAAGAATTATTTCTTATAAAATCTGTATTAAATAGAATAAATTTAAAAAAATTTGACAATAAATAATAATTTTGATAACATCTAAAGGTAGAATAAAAAAATTGAGAAAGAAGGAGAGTATATGTCAAAAACTATAATTCCAAAAAATTATGATCCAAAATATGGAATCATGGAAACAGAAATTGCTATAAAAGCAACAAAAGATTGCTTTGAAAAAGAACTTGCAAAAGCATTGGATTTAACGAGAATTTCAGCACCGATGTTTGTTAGAAGGGCTGCTGGGATAAATGATAATTTAAATGGTATTGAACGACCTGTGGCTTTTGAAATGAAAGAAATGCCAGATGTGACATTGGAAATTGTACATTCACTTGCAAAATGGAAAAGAATCGCATTAAAGCAGTATGGTGTTGAAAATGGAAAAGGCATTTATACGGATATGAATGCCATCAGAAGAGATGAAGATTTGGATAATACACATTCAATTTATGTTGACCAATGGGATTGGGAAAAAGTTATTTCAAAAAAAGACAGAAATGTTGACTTTTTAAAAGCAACTGTTAAAAAAATATATCAAGCCTTTTTAAATACAGAAAAAGAATTGACTGAAAAATTTGAAAAATTTGAAAAATTCTTGCCAAAAGAAGTTACTTTTATTACTTCACAAGAACTAGAAAATTTATATCCTGATTCAACTCCAACCGAAAGAGAGGATAAATTTGCAAAAGAACATAAAGCAATCTTCATTATGCAAATTGGAAAAGTGTTAAATTCTGGAAAAAGACACGATGGACGTGCTCCAGATTATGATGACTGGGAATTAAATGGAGATCTAATTATGTGGAATCCAGTTTTAGACAGATCATTAGAACTATCTTCAATGGGAATCCGTGTTGACAAAGTCGCATTAGAACGTCAATTAAAAGAATTAAACCTAGAAGAAAGAAAAAATCTTGATTTCCATAAAATGCTTCTAAACGATGAATTACCATTGACAATTGGTGGAGGAATCGGACAATCGAGAATCTGTATGTTTCTATTACAAAAGGCTCATATTGGAGAAGTTCAAGCTTCGGTATGGACACCTGAAATTGTAAAAATATGTAAGGAAAACGGGATTAATCTTTTATGGTATTAAATAAAGATAATAAAGAGAGATGATTTTTAATAACCATCTCTCTCCCAAATTTTACATCACTATTTAATTTCCCAGTAACTTTACTTTCTTGTCCATTTTTAATTATCGTTCAAATTTCATTTAAATTACTATTTTCCCCCTTCTTTCAATTTTATTGTACTCCTAATTTTATTCAATTACAAGTTTTTTTTAAAATAAAAAAAATAAGTTTATGATGAGAATATTTCAACATTAATTTGAAATTTATAATAAATCTTTTATTTAAATTGAGAATAATATTATTTAATTTTGAAATAGCTAAAGTGTCTTTTACTAAAAATAAGGCTGTCAATTTTAAAACAGCCTTTTTAATTTTAACTATACAATCTTTGATTTGATTCATTTGGAAAATCGTAAACCTTAACATAACCTGCTACATCTACAACTTATAGTTACTATTCTTTCTGAACGTTTTGAGCTTTCAGTAATACATATCTTGTATTTTCATCGTAATATATTGCTTTATACTCACTATCTAATATAATCTTTTATAAAAGAATCACTCCTAGCTTTTGTCTATTTCCCATAATTTAATTAGCATGCAACTTATCATACATTCTTATCGTTCTTTCTTTTGTCATTTCAATATTCATTGCTCTTGAAGCATGTCCACAACCTGTTCCACAGCCTACCAATTCTCCATTTTCATCTCTTCCCATCGCCATTTCTTCCGCTGCTTTATCCATTTCTTTATCTTTTCTTTTTAACCAAGCTCTTTCTTCATTTCGTAGTTTTATTTTTTGGCTTTCTGGTAATTCAAACATAATAAGTTTATAAATTTTATTCAATTCTTTATCCCAAGCCTCAAATACTTCACCTGCAGTTATCATATTATTTTCTGGAACGGAGCTCATTCTATCCATTAACTCAGCCTTTTTTTAGCAGCCGCTGGTGTCAAGGTTTCCAGTGAAGTTGTTACTTATGCCATTTGTTGTTGTTCGTTCTGACTTTTTATCATTTCCTGTTTTGTCTTTTCTTGTTCTAGCTTCACTTTCGCTTGCAATTCCTGCGTTTTTATATACGAACTGTACACTAAAAAAGCTCCGCCTAGAAAAAATGCAAATACTGCAACACAGGCTAAAATCAGTATTTTATTTTTCATAGGTAATCTCCCTTTTATTTTTTATTACTACTATTAATAAATTTCACTATTATCAATACCATATAACCCATCTTCATCATCATAAGTTCTTCCATTCTCATCAATATATCTTACTAAAACTTCATCTTCATTGTAGTAAAATCTTTCTTTGGAAGTACTCTTTGCTGGATATACATATTGTGTACGATATTTAAAATATGTTTTTCCATTTTTTAAATAATATTCCGTTATAATATTTCCCCAACCTGTATACATTTCAGTAACAACTTTTCTTAAATCACCATTTCTATAATATCTTTTTTCAACTGCTCCTTCACTCATATCAAACTCATCTGTTTCAACACGATAATTTTTATAACTATTAGTCTCATTATAATCTCTTCTTATCTGTGCAACTGTTTCATTTACACTTCTTGCAAATGACAAAGTGGCTACCAAAAACAATGATAGTAGTATTTTTCTCATTTCAAATCTCCTTTTAAAAATATTTTTTATACTTAACTCTGCAATCGAATTCTTAAATTACAACTTAACTAATTCCATATTCTTAAATAAAGAATTCTTTTATCGTAATCTACTGTCGTTGGACTGTCAACTATTTGAATATAATTTCTCAATTCTGAATTTTGAAAATCATCTCTTCCTTCTAATTCAGCAATAATATTTCTATATCTTAATCCATCCAGTACGCAAACTTCATATTTTACTCTCGCTTTTGTTATCGGTGAAAAATCTCCTCTTTCAATTTCCCATTTCTTTAAAATAACACCATTCTGACAATACCCGTTTGTTTCCCCAATATCCTTTTTCCCAACTTCTCCAGAACGACCAAATACAATTATCCCTAATAAAAATATTCCTAGTACTAATTTTTTCATAAATTAATTACTCCTTCATAAATTTTCAAATAAAAACATTCAATAATTCTAATTTTTCGATTAATTTTTATCAAAAATCATAAAAAACAAATTTTCTTCACAATTTTTGATATCGAAAATCTAATATACATTATATCTTATTTTGATTTGATTACAATTTTAAACGAATTAAAAAGTTGTTAATATTATAAATGTCTGTTATTCGCTACTTATTATATACGAAAACTAAATCTTAATATACCTCCTAACCTTCTAAATCCCTAAAATTCTAAACCAGCAAACCTAAATGAAGTTAAAGAAATTTTCCTATAAAAATTTTTTCAATAATATTGAAATTTTTTTGTTTATCTCCTTAAAACAGTTAATGTATATTCTATTTATTAAATTTTAATTTTTTAAACTCAAAAAAAAAAGGAAAATCTTAGTTTAGTATGATAAAATTTAGCGAAAAATATTACAACTAAGAAAGGAATTTATTAATTTTTATGAAAAAAGTATTACTAGTATTGTTAATTCTCGTAATGGGAACATTAAGTTTTGCAAAAGGAAAAACAAGAAAAAGTGGAGGACATAAAGCTAAGGCTTGTACATCAGATAAGATAATCCATGATGTCAATAAAGAAACTGTTACTTATTGTAAAAATGGCAAAAAAATAGTTGAAAAAACAGAAGGAACTGGAATTGATGGAGATGACTGGCAGTTAGAAGAAGTGGATGGGGTAAGTCTGTTTGACGAGAGCAATCCAAGGCTTATAAAAATAAGATAAATTTACAAATAATAAAATTTTTAAGAAAAGGAATAGTTTATGAAGAAATGGATTTTACTTTTAACATTAAATTGGAGGTTCGATAGTTTTTGCTGGTTATAGAACTGATATGATTGACAGGATGGACAGCAGATAGAGCTATAGAATTAGCAAGAAGATACGATAATCTTATACTAAACTCCATTTAAATAACGAATTTATTACAAACTTTTCTAGGAAAGGATAAAAACCTAATATTTTCAAATAATTAAAATATAATTTTTACTTTTTAAACAGAATCTAATATAAACTGATCCGTCGGAGCATTTTTCTGTGCTGGCAAAACTGTTTGAGTATAGCGAGTTTTTTATCAATGCAGAAAAATGTCGTAGACTAGCCATAGGTTGTAGGATTTGCGGCGATGAGCAATCCTACAAAAATAAAAAAAAACATAGTAATTAGTTGAATGATTATGAAATAGCTATCAAATAACCCTATTATAAAAATTTATTCCTATTTTCAAATGGGGTTTAGTATAAATAACTTTTTTATAGAGAAATAATTTTAAAAAATTAGAATTATTTCTCTTTTTTTATAAAAAAATACACCTGAAAACTTTTAATTTTTATCATTAAATTTAAGGTGTATTGGAAAATTTTATTTAAAGTATTTTTTACCAGAATAATAATGGTAGCAATAGCGACGTAATCGCTAGTAAAGCAGGTATTCCCTGCAGTAAAAATATTTTTTTTGAAACTGTTTCAGAACCATAAATAGCTGCACAAACAATACAAATCAGGAAGAAAATTGCAATCTGAAATTGAAATTCTCCAGTTTCGGTTAAACTCCACATTAATCCTGAAGCAAGAAAACCATTGTATAGTCCTTGATTTGACATCATTTTTTTTACACACCCATTTATTTTGAAGGAAGACTTTAAAAACAGGATGATAAAACTACCATCCTGTACCATATATTATATTTTGAGTTTACACAAAATTCTGTACACTCTCTAGTATTTAACAAAAGGGGCTGTCTCAAAATGGTTAAAATTTTGAGTTCAGCTTCTTTTTTTTTCTCCAAATTAAAAGCTCTCTAAATTTTTTACAGTTATCTGATTAGAATTTTTTCTAATCAAAGAAAAACTGCACTAAAAAATTAGAGAACCTTCTCTCTCTTAAAACTTAGTTAACAGTTAATTTATGAAGTTTCATGCCTTCACGTCCCTGCACTTTTTTATGAAAATATTTTCTTAAATTATATCCAATAGCAAATAGTAAAGCTTCAACTTTAGTTTTAGATCTTTCACGGTATTTAAAGCGTTTAAAGTTCATGTTCTGCTTTAACACTCCGAATGCCCCTTCTACCTGAATACTCCTGTTCATCCTAAGCATTATTCCTTTTTCTGTCGCTATATTTTCCTGTGACTGCTTTCTAAACCTTAAAAAATTATCTGCTACATAAAGTTTTTTGTTATGAGATGTATTTTTACATTTTACTGCAAAAGGGCATCCTTCACAGTTGTTACATTCATATACTTTCTTTTCCGATATATCCGCTTCTATTTTTTTGTTTTGACGTATACCTGAATTCAAGTTTCTGATTATTTGCACATGTATATGTATCGGTTTCTTCATTAAATGACATATTTTCTACCCTTGAAATATCCTGTTTAAATTTTCTGCTTTTCTGCTTTTCATAATTTTGTGGCTTTATATATGGAGTATAGTTATTGTTAAAGAGATACTCATAGTTCTCTTCACTTTCATATCCTGCATCTGCAACAATATTTCTAAATTTTAAGTTTTTATTTTCCAATCCTGATAAAAATGGAATAAGCGTTCTTACATCTGTAGGATTAGGAAACAAATCCAGACCTACAATGTATTCAGAATTTACACCTATCTGTAAATTGTATGCCGGTTTCAGCTGACCATTTCTCATGTAGTCTTCCTTCATTCTCATAAACGTTGCATCCTTGTCTGTTTTAGAGTAACTGTTTCTATTACCACAAATTTTAAGGTGCATATTATACTCATTTTCTTTTGCTATGTAGGAAGTTACAGTTTCATAATCTCTCTGCTGTTGAGTTTTACGGACTCCTTTTCCATAAACAAATTCAATATTCCTATCTAAGATTTCTTTTTCCAGATACTTTTCTATTTCATAAATATCATTAAATTCAGTATTGTTATTTTCATTAAATGAATGCAAGAAATCATTTACCTTAATTTTTAATTTTTCATAAAATTTATTAACTGCTTTCTTTCATACAAATGTATATTTATTTGCATTGGATTCAATTTTTGTACCGTCAATAAATACATTTTCCAAATCAATTTCATTTAATTCGATTAATTTATTTATCAGCTGATAGAACAGATCTTCAATTTGAATTTTATAGTTGTCAATAAATCTGGCAACTGTGTTATGATCAGGGGCAGAGCTTCGCCTTAAGATCCACATGTAATTAATATTTTCCCTACAATTTTTCTCTACAGCTCTAGTAGTATTAACACCGTCAAACATAGCATATGCAATGATAAAAAACATCTTATTAGCTTCAATTTTATGCCCACGACCTTTATTTTTAGAGTATGCTTGCATTAAATATCTATAGTCCAATCCCTCCAATAATTTGCTAATTACTCTAACAGGTACTGATTTGGAGATATTAACTCCAATATCCATAGGAAAAAACAATTGATAATTTGGAAAAAATGTAGTACAATTAGTTGAATGGTTATTTTTGTCTGTCATAATTCAATTATACCATTTTGCCGAGATTTTATCTCGGTTTTTTCTTTTTTCAGAAAAAAAGAAGCTGAACTCAAAATTTTAAACGTTTTGAGACAGCCCCTTTAAAATTATCAAATATATCAGTAAATATCTAAAAATATAAATTTAATTTCCTTATAAATAAATAAAAAAATACACCTTCAATACTTTTTTCTAGTATTCTCAGTGTATTTTTATTTTGTTAAAGAGATAAAATCTCTTATTTTAGAATATTTATATTGTTATAATCATCTAATTTTGAAAGAACTATAAATTTATTCAACAACAAATAACCATTCTTTAGATAATTCATGATCTCCATTAATTACTTTTTCATATTCACCTTTTAACAATTCATAGAATTTACCAGGTTTTGGTGCTGCATTAAAGTCCAATTGTCCGATTGGTCTTTGGTCTAATGATTCAGCATAAGTAATTTTCATTGCTGTTCCTGTTACTAGCAGCTCATCTGCTGTGAATACCATTGAACGGTCAATTTTTCCACGATTAACTTTATATCCGTTATATTCCAGTAATTCTAATGCTGATCTTACTGTAATTCCTTCAAGAGCTGCATTTCCTGTATCAGGGATAATTACTTGGTCTCTGTAAATTAATACGATATTCGCAACAGAAACTTCCACCACATTTCCTGTATCATCAAACATTAACGCATCATCATAGCCATTTCTTTGTGCATCACTTGTTGCTAGGAATGAGTTAACATAAGATCCGCCTGCTTTTGCTTTAGTTGGGATAGATGAATCGTTATATTTTCTATAAGTTGAACTCATTAATTTTAATCCACCTTTTGTACTTACATAATCTGCAAGTGGCAACATATAAATTGCTAAATCAAAATCGAGTCCTGCTTTTTTAGGTGATAATCTTGGTTCTTTACAGAAAATAAACGGTCTCATATAAAAATCTTCTTTTATGTCATTCTTTTTAACCAATTCTGTCACGATATTTTTAAATTCATCCCATTCCATAAAAAATTCATAACCTAGCATTTTTGAAGCTGTCATAAGTCTTATATAATGGTCTTTTAGTCTAAAAATTGATACTTTTCCATTTCTGTAATATCCTCTGACACCTCCAAAACAAGTTGTTCCATATTGTAAACTGTGAGTTGCAATACTTACTGTCGCTTTCTCAAATTCCACTATTTCTTTATCGAAATATGCGTATTTCATAAATTCAGTTTTACCTGCCATTAAATTTACCTCCATATAATTTCAACATTGTATATTTACTATTATATTTTAGCACTTTTTTTTAATTATGTAAAATTTATTTTTTATACATAACTATATATTCAATATATGCTTTACAAATAATATGAAATCTTTATCCCTTTCAAACAGCATTTTTCTGACTATTGTTAAATTTATTTTATAAAATTAAACTCCGTAAACTTTCATAAGTTCATCCATCTCTTTTTTTTCTTCCATTTCCTGAACTTTTTTTACAGATAATGCAATAGATTTTCTCTTTTCATTAATATCCGTGATTACAGCTTCAACTTTATCTCCAATTGAGAATTTTTCAGAAATATCCTTCAAAAATTCCTCTGTCAATTCTCTTTTTGGTATAATTCCATTAAATCTGTCTGTTAATTTAACAAGTGCAAAATTTTCCTGAATTTCCACAATTTCAGTATTTACAATATTTCCCTTTTTATATTTTTCAGTGACTTCCTTCCAAGGTGATTTTTCCAGCTGTTTAATACTTCCAGACAATTTTTTCTCAATTTTGTCAATTACTATTACTTTAAATTCAACTTCATCGCCAACTTTATATTCCTTATGTTCTCTTCTATCCCAAGAAAATTCATTTTTGTGAATAAATACTTCTATTCCCTTTTCAAGCTCAACAAAAATTCCATAATCTTGAACATTCATAACTTTTCCCTTATATGATTTATCAAAGTCATAAGTTTCTTCAAGAACATCCCATTTATCATCAAGTAACGCTTTTGCACTTAAAGTAACTCTATTTTTCTCATCATTAAAGTCAACTACTTTAAATTTAATCAAATCTCCAGCTTTATATTTTGAAGTCAAATTAGATTCTCTCTTATATGATAAGTCAGAAACATGTAAAAGTCCATCAATATCTTTTTCAAGCGAGATTAGTAATCCAAAATCAAACACTTCTGTTATTGGCTTTTCAATAATATCTCCTACATGGTATTTTTCCTTTACCGTATCCCAAGGATTTTCTGAAAGCTGTTTTACACTTAATTTAACATTTTTCTTTTCATTTTCAATTTGAATAATTTTTGCTGAAAATTTATCTCCCACCTTATAATTTTTAAATTCTTTAGATCCATTATGCCAAGCAAGTTCCGAAACATGCACAAACCCAGAATTTCTATTAACAGTTACAACTACTCCAAAATCAAGCACGTCCTTAACAACAGCCTCAACTACATCTCCAACATTATGACTATTTTCAAATTCAACCCAAGGATCCTCCGATAATTGTTTTATACTTAATTTTAATCTATTTTTTTCAACATCTTTCTCAATAATTTTAGCAGTTACTTCATCTCCAATTTTATATTTTTCATGTAAACTATCCACTTGATCCCAAGAAATTTCAGAAATATGAATAAATCCGCTCGTAACCCCTAAATCCAAAATAATTCCAAAGTCAAATATTTCCTTAACTTTTCCTACAACTACATCTCCAACATTAACACTTTCAAAGTATTTTTCCTCTTCAATTTTTATCAAATCAATTCTTGAAATAGTTATATTACTTTTATTTTTTTCTTTTATAATAAATTTAAATTTTTGTCCTGCATAATCTTTATCCTTTTCAAATCTAGCAAGAGAAAATGGTAAAAATGCCTCATTTTTTCCAATTCTTACAGTATATCCCCCTTTGATTTTCTTAACAATTTCTCCTGTTACAATGTCATCAACATTAAATGATGCCAATTCTTTAGCCCTATCTAGCACAAATTTTGAAACAATGATATTATCCTCATCTTCTCTCAAAACTTTTACTTCAATTTTATCTCCAATTTCAAAGTCTTTAACTTCGCTAGCATAAATTCTTCCTTCTTTTTTTGCATTTAAATCAAGAAATCCGTAATCCATCTCTTTTCTTGTAATAATTCCTTCAACTACATCTCCAGATTTCTTTTCTTCAGGTAAATAATCCTCTAATAATGTCTCAAATTCTTTTTCGTTCATTTTGTACTTCAGAACTGCCTGCAAAAGCCAGTTCTTCTCCCTTCTTTATATTTATTCAAAAAATTTATTAACTTCTATTAATTGTCTTAATTCTTCCAGCAACTTCTCCTCTTCTTCTGGATTTTCTCCATTTTCTGCAATTGCCCTAAGTTTTAATTTTTCTCCTTTTTCAGCTCCAAGCATCATAACTCCAAATACATTTTTACCATCAATTTTTTCATTTTCTTCCTTGTTATCTTTTGTTTGCTTATTTTCCAAAACTTTTTCTATTTCCAAAGCCACATTATACTTTTTTGCAATATTGACAATCTGTCCTGATGGTCGTGCATGGACTCCCTGTTCGTTTTTTATCTCTACAATGATTTCCTTCATAGCTTTCCTTTCCTGATTTTTCTAGTTTTTATTTGTTTTGTAAATCCCTTCTGCACGTCTTCTAGTAGCAGTTTTAGAATGCCAGGTGTCTTCCAAAATAAGTGAATCTCTAAATGGAGTTTTAGAAACTTGCTGTTTCATATAATTTAAAAACATACATCTGGAAGAATGATGATTGTCAAGCGTAATACAAGAAGCAAAGTGTATAGCCACTTCTTCAGGCGTAATCTTCCCTTCTTTTTTCAAACATTTATTTACATTTGACAAAAGAGAATTAACTCCTTTCCCATTACATCCTCCACACTGAAACATCAAAACTCTCATATCCTGCTCCATTGGATATTTTAAAAATCCACCACTTCTCTCGTAAAATGACTGGCTGCAATGATATCCGCTGCAACGTCTTTTTGCAATTTCACATTGAATTATTACAACCAGTTTAATTTTTGATAAATCCATAACACCACCTCAAAATATATTTGAAACTCTTAAAACCTATTTAAATAATATCATTTATTAGATTAAAAATCAATATTTATCTAATTTTTTTCTGTAAAAATAAAAATTAAATATTAAGTCTATTTAGTAATTTTTTTATATAGTAAAAAAGAGAGACATAACTAAATGTCTCCCCCAAAATTTATATTTTAAACCTTTTATTTTAAAGATTATTGATTAATGAATTTTACGTTAGTGAAGTCAACGTTTTGGAAGAATAATTCAACTCTTCTGTTGTTGTATCTTCCTTCAACTGTATCATTAGTGTCAGCTGGGTTGCTTTCTCCTTGACCAGTAATTGTTCCGTAAGAAATAGAGTTTTTCAATCCATAGTCTCTTAATAATCTAGCTACGTTTTGTGCTCTTGCTACTGATAATTTTTGGTTATAAGCATCTGATCCAGTTGAATCTGTATGTCCAACGAAATCAATTGATCCACCATCAGCAAATTGGTTAATTACACCTGCAATAGTTCTCAAGTCAGCAGCTTCACCTTCGTTAGGTACTCTACCGTCTACTTTAAATCCTCTAATTACACATTTTTTTGTATCAGTTTCACAACTAAATGGTAATACTGCAGTATTTGGTTTAACAATTGGTGCTGGTTCTGGAGCTGGCACTGGAGTTGGTACAGGTACTGTAACAGTTTGAGTTATGATTTTAGGTGATCTGTCATTTTTCAATTGTCCAAATCTATATCCTACTCTAACTCCTACTGCATCATTATAATTTCTTGATCTTTCAGTATTTCCTAAAGCATCAGATGTTTTAACTTTAACTCCTGATCTTTCGTAAATAGCTTCTAATGAAACTGGTCCAAATTCAGTACCAATTCCTGCTGCAGTATATAATCCACCTTTAACTTTACCATCTACATTTTTAGTTTCGTGAGCAAAGTTATATCCTGCTCTTCCTAATACGTATAAAGCATCATTACCATTGTTAGTTGTGATTAAGTTAAATTTACCTAATGCATAAACTGGAACACTTCTCATTAATTTAGCTTTATCATCTTTTCTTATTAATTTTCCAGAATGAGATGATAATTTATATTCTGTTCCTAATCCCCATTCAAATTCACCTTGGTTATCAACAATATATTCTAAACCAAGAGTTGGTCCATTCTTAAGTTTGTAATCATTACTAAATTCGCTTGATCCTGCTTTAAATTTTCTGTAGAAATCATATCCACTTTTAATTTGTATTTCAGATGCTACTGCATTTAAAGCCAATAAAGCTGTTCCTAAAATAATTAACTTTTTCATTTTAATTCCTCCCGAAATTTTATTTTCTAAATTTTTTAAATTAGCACTTCTTTCTCCTAATCCTCTCTTAGATTATACAACATTTTAAAAGAAAAATCAATGCTTTAGCTAAAATTAAATCTTCTAACTAAATTTTTATTTACAATTTATGATATCATTTTTTTAATAAAAAGTCAATAAAAAAATCAATAATATTTTCCTTCAGCCTTTATATTTAGTACATCTCTTCACTACAAAACACTAATTTATCCTGACTTATTAGTCATTTAGAATTTTAAACTCTCTGACGATAAAACAATCGAAACTAAACAATTTCTAGCATTTTTAATATTTTATATAGGAATCGAAAATTCAAATTATAAATTTATCATTTTATCAATAGAATTTTCTAGTTTTTTCAATAATGCGATACGATTATTTTTTAATTTTTCATCATCAGCATTAATAATTACATTATCAAAAAATTGATTAATTGTATCGGCATTATTTAACAATGTTTCAATATAACTTGAAAAATCTTTATTTTCCATACTTTCCAATTGATTCGCAAAATTATACAATGCCTTTTCTTCATCCAATTCAAATAATGTACTGTCAATATTTAGATTTTCATTTTTTTCATCTTTAACAATATTTTTTACACGTTTCAAAAGATTAATTAAAATCTCAAAGTTTTCAGTTTGTGATAATTTTAGAAGTTCAGACAATTTTTTATCAAGTTCCACAATATTGCTTTCAAGATTTATCTCATAGTTTATAAGATCTTTTTTATATTTTTCAGAAAGTACATTAATTATTCTTTGCTTAAAGAATTCTGTCACGTCTTTTACAACATCTTTTTCCAGCACTTTTTTATCACTCGAAAAAATTTCATAAGACTTCTCAATTAATTCTTTATAGTCAAAGGATAATTTTGAATTTAATACAACTTGGATAATTCCTTGCGTTGCACGTCTTAATGCATAAGGATCTTTAGAACTTGTCGGTTTTAATCCAACTGAAAAACATCCAATTATTGTATCCATCTTATCAGCTATTCCAGCAATGGCACCTTCCATAGTTGTAGGTAGTTCATCTCCTTGATAACGTGGCAAATAATGTTCAAAAATTCCAAGTACTACATCTTTCTCTTCGCCTTGCTCTTCAGCGTAAACTGAACCCATAAATCCTTGTAATTTTGTAAATTCCTTTTCTCCAATTACATTTGAAACAAGATCCGCTTTTGCTAAATCCACAGTTCTTATGATATTTTCCTTCTTATCACTCAAATTTAACTCTGAAATCAGATATTCAGCAATTTTCTCACTTCTTTTAACTTTTTCAAAAATTGTTCCCATATCCTTCTGGAAAGTAACTTCCTTCAATTTTTCCACATTATCTGCAAATTTATTTTTCAAATCCTCATCAAAGAAGAATTTCGCGTCAGCAAGTCTTGGCTCTACAACCTTTTCATTCCCTTTTTTCACAGTTTCCGAATATTCAGGCGCATTTCTTATAACAATAAATTTATTAGATAATCTATCATCTTTATCTTTTACTGGAAAATATCTTTGATGAGTTTCCAATGTAATCGTGATAATATCTTCAGGAAGCTGCAAATAATCCCTGCTAAATTCACCTTTTATTGCATAAGGATATTCTACCACATTAACCACTTCATCCAATAAATATTTATTGATTATAGCAGTATCTCCATCCTTTTCACCATTTTCCCTTATGCTTTTCAAAATTTCCTCTCTTCTTTTTTCACCATCTACAACAACAAAATTTTCAAGCAATATTTTCTCATAGTCAAGCGGATTGTTAATTTCAATGTCCTGAGAAGCAAAATATCTCATTCCACGAGTCTTATTCCCACCTTTTAGACCTTCAAACTCAAAAGGCAAAATTTCTCCATTATCAAACAAAGTTACAAACCATTTAATCGGTCTTACAAATCTAAATGTTCTGTCCGCCCATTTCATTGACTTTTCAAACTCTATTTTCTTTATCGCATTTTTCAATATTTCAGGCAAAATCTCCTTAGTATTCTTTCCTGCAATAAATTTTTCAATCGAAATATATTTTCCTTTTTCATTTTCAATAATCTTTATATCATCAATCGTAGCACCTTGCGATTTCACAAAACCTTCTCCAGCTTTTGTAAGTTGACCCTCCTTATAAGCAATCTCAACCGAAGGCCCTACGCTTTTTTTATCCAAATCATCCTGTTTTTCAGCCAAATCCTTTATAATCGCAGTAACTCTTCTAGGCGTACTAAACGATTCAATTTCTGAAAACTTGATTCTTTCAGCCTTTAACTCATTTTCTATTATTTTTTTCAGATCTTTCTCCGCCTTATCCACATATCGTGCAGGCAATTCTTCCAATCCTATTTCAAAAAGAAAATTCATAATTAATTCTCTCCTTTACAAATTTACATTTTTTTTAACTATTTTTTCTCTAAATAATATCTATAATATTATATTTTTTAAGAAATTTTTCTTTAGTAATTAAATATTTGTTTTACTGAAAAAATATTTCCCATTTACTTTTTATTCAGCAATGGGAATCCCAATTTCTCCCTTGCCTCCACAAATTTCTCTGCACACTTCTTAGCCAAATCTCTAATTCTTAAAATATAGGACATTCTTTCTGTGGTACTGATTGCTCCTCTTGCGTCAAGGTTATTGAATGTGTGTGAGCATTTTAGAACATATTCGTAGGCTGGGAATACTAAGTCGTTGTTTAGGCAGTTTTGGGCTTCCTTTTCGTACATATCAAAAAGTTGGAAGTGCATTGGAACGTCTGCTACTTCAAAGCTGTATTTTGACAATTCATACTCAAACTGAAATCTTCTTTCTCCGTATTTTACACCTTTTGTCCATTCTAAATCTTTTACATCGTCCTTATTTTGCAAATAAAGTGCGATTCTTTCAAGTCCGTAAGTTATTTCAGATGGAACAATGTCAACTTCCAGTCCTCCAACTTGCTGGAAATATGTAAACTGTGTAATTTCCATTCCATCCAGCCAAACTTCCCATCCTAATCCCCACGCTCCAAGTGTAGGGCTTTCCCAGTTATCTTCCACAAATCTTATGTCATGTTCCTTAGGATTAATTCCTAATGCCACCAAACTTTCTAAGTAAAGTTCCTGAATATTTTCTGGCGATGGTTTCATAATTACCTGAAACTGATGATGTTGATACACTCTGTTGGGATTTTCACCGTATCTTCCATCTTTTGGACGACGTGATGGCTCAACATAGGCAACATTCCAAGGTTCAGGACCCAGTGACATTAAAAAAGTGTCTGGATTAAACGTTCCCGCACCTGTTTCAATATCGTACGGATTTGATATTATACATCCTTTATCTCCCCAAAACTTTTGAAGAGTTAATATAATTTCCTGAAAAGTCATTTCTCTCTATCCTTTCTCTATTTTTCCTATTTTTCTATCTAAAATATCTTTACTAAATTAAATCTGCTCATAATACATTAATCTTACTAAATTTTCATTTTAGATTATTTTGATTAATAATTATTACTCTTATTTTATTTATTTTAGTTTTTTGACGCAGAGGTATCAAACGCCATACCTCCCTTTTCGCAATAACAATTATTTTAACATCTTTAACTGATTATCACTTAAAAGTTATGGCGAAAGTTCTACGAACTACTCCCGCTTTACGCAAAACTTTCTTATAAAAGAAAAATAGAACTCGCTTTTGAATAAAAGTTATTTTAATCTAAATAACTTTATTTAATTTAAAGTGTTTTCCAAAAGCTCAAATAACTATTTTTCTTCTAACAAAATTTTGCTTGGAAATTCATTTAACCAAATTGCCTTTGTATAATTAAATAAAAATTGTCGTGATTTTTTGGAAATGAAAACGACTGTTTGAGCGAAGTTTTACGTAGCAAGTTTCGTTTTTGTTTTCAAAAAATGCTTAGACAAGCCAGGGTTGCAAGGGAAATGGCGATTGATTTCCCTTGCTTTCAAAAAAATAAAAAATATAAAAATACAGGGATAACATTTATTAACAAAATTCATTTTATAAAATTACTTTTTATTTTTTAAAATATTTTCTCGCCAAATAATCAATTATAATAATATAAATTCCAATATGCACATACATATCTGCTACATTGAATACGAAAACCCAAATTCCTCGAAAATCTATCATGTCAATCACATATCCCCGAAAAATTCTGTCAATCATATTTCCCATAGCTCCTGCGGCAACTACTGCTGCTCCTATTTTTGTCCATTTGCTATAGTTCTTAAAATTTTTGTATTCTGCAGCAATTACGTATACAATTAAAACTGCACTTGCTATTGTAAATAAATTGATTTTTCCTTGCAATAGACCAAAAACTCCGCCATGATTTTCAACATAAGTCAAATGAAAAAATCTTTTTATTAATGGTATTGAAAAACCTTGCGTTCCACCTGCTATGTTGTACATTAACTGCTTTGTAATCTGATCTAATGCAGCTAAAACCAAAATAATAATTATATAAGGCATTCTTTTCTCCTCACATTTTTTTATTGCATTTTTTCCAGAACATTTGCACATCTTGGACATACATCTGGATGATTGTGGTTGTGTCCAACTTCCTCATCGTATTTCCAGCATCTTTCACATTTTTCTCCAGACGCTTTTTCCACAGCGATGTTTATTCCTTCGATTTCACTTTCTGCTAAATTATCATTTACAAATTTAACTTGAGATACGATAAACAAGTCAGAAACTTCATTTTCTGTATAATCTTTTATAAATGAATATTCATCATTGGCAATGTTTAAAAGAACTCTTGCATCAAGAGAATGTCCTATTAATCCAGTCTGTCTTTCTGCTTCCAGCTTTTTGTTCACTTCTCTTCTTAGACGTGCGATTTTATCCCATTTTTGTGCTAATTCTTCATTCAAATATTCAGGTCTTGCTTCAATCCATTTTGATAAATGCACACTTTCTTCTTCTTTTAACGTTTCTGGTATTCTTTCCCAAATTTCATCAGCCGTAAACGACAATACTGGGGCAATTATTCTTACCAGCACTTTCAGAACTTCTGTCAATACAGTTTGTGCACTTCTTCTTTCAATTGAAGTTGTGCCTTCACAGTAAAGCCTGTCTTTTACTATGTCCAGATAGAATGAAGACATTTCCATTGAGCAGAAATATGTAATTTCCTGAAATAGACTGTAAAATTCATATTTATCATAAAAGTCTGTTGTTTTAGCCTTTAATTCTTCCAGTTTGTGCATTGCCCACTTGTCAATTTCAAACATATCATTGTAGTCAACTTTATCATTTGCATAATCAAAATCATTTAAGTTACCCATCAAAAATCTGGCTGTATTTCTGATTCTTCTATATGCGTCAGACATTTGCTGCAAAATATTTTCTGAAATTCTAACATCTTCTCTGTAATCTACTGAAGATACCCACAATCTTAAAATATCTGCTCCATATTTTTCTGTAATATCCTTTGGAAGTATTGTGTTTCCAAGTGATTTAGACATTTTTCTTCCTTGCCCATCCATTGTAAATCCGTGAGTTAGGATTCTTTTGTAAGGAGCATCTTTTGTACTTGCAATCGATGTCAACAATGAAGATTGGAACCACCCTCTATGCTGGTCACTTCCTTCAAGGTACAAGTCTGCTGGTCTTGGCAAATTTCTTGGCACTAGCACACTTCTATGTGAAACTCCTGAGTCAAACCAGACGTCCATTATACTTCTTTCTTTTCTAATATCCACATCTTTCAAGTTATATTTTTCTAAAAGTTCATCCCCAATAATTTCTTTGGCTTCATATTTCCACCAAATGTCAGTTCCTTCTTTTTTTACCATTTCAATTACTCTGTCCATAATTTCTGGCTCATAGATAACTTCATCAGTCGCTCTGTTGTAGAACAATGGTATTGGTACTCCCCATACTCTTTGTCTTGAAATAGTCCAGTCTGGACGAGTTTCTAACATTGAACCAATTCTATTTTTACCCCAAGATGGTACAAATTCCACATCATCCAATGCTTTTATCGCATTTTCCCTAATATCGCTTTCATCAACACTAATGAACCATTGCTCAGTTGCTCTGAAAATTACAGGTTTTTTACTTCTCCAGTCATGCGGATACGAGTGAACAAATTTGCTGTGATGCAGTAAATGTCCGCTTTCCGTCAAGTCCTGTACAATTACATTGCTTGCTTTTGCATAAAACATTCCTTCGTATTTTCCAGCTTCCTTTGTCATATGCCCTCTGTCATCAACTGGCGATAATACTCCAAGTTCATATTTTCGTGAATAATTGTAATCGTCCGCTCCGTGTCCAGGTGCCGAATGTACTGCTCCAGTCCCTGCATCAACTGTAACATAATCTCCAAGCATTACTAACCCTTCTCTATTCAAGAACGGATGTCTGTAATGAGTCTTCTCAAGTTCAGTCCCTTTAAATTCCTTCAATAATTCATAAGAAATTCCAAGTGTCTTAAATACAGTTTCAGCCAGTTCTTTTGCAACTACAATATTGCCTTTTTCTGTTTTGTATAATCCATAGTCAAATTCAGGATGTAAAAATACTCCCAAGTTTGCAGGCAATGTCCAAGGTGTTGTTGTCCAAATAAGAATACTTGCCTCCTCTACTCCTAATTTATCTAATAAATCCTGTGTTCCTTCAAATTTTACATAAATTGAATGAGATTCTACATCTTTGTATTCAATTTCCGCTTCAGCCAAAGCTGTTTCAGTCGTAGGCGACCAGTAAACAGGTTTTAGCCCTTTATAAACATAACCATTTTCGTAAATTTCCTTAAATACTTTTAACTGTTCTGCTTCGTACTCAGGCATTAAAGTGATATAAGGATTTTCCCAGTTTCCTAAAATTCCAAGTCTTTTAAATCCTTCTTTTTGTTTTTCTATCCATTTTAATGCATATTTTTTACATTCCTGTCTAATTTGCAATGGAGTCATATTTTTTGCTTTTTCTCCAAGTTCTTCCATTATTTTCCACTCGATAGGAAGCCCATGTGTATCCCATCCTGGAATATATGGTGCGTTGTATCCTCTAAGTCTTTTGTATTTTAAGATAATATCCTTCAATATTTTATTTAATGCATGTCCAATGTGAATATCTCCATTCGCATAAGGCGGTCCATCGTGCAGTACAAAAAATGGCGCCCCTTCATTCAATGATTTTTCATAAATTTCAGCTTTTTTCCAGTCCCTTAATGTCAAAGGTTCTTTTTGAGCCAAATTAGCTTTCATTTTAAAACTTGTTTTTGGCAAATTAAGCGTTTTTGCATAATCCATTTTTTCTGGATTGTTGTTTTCTGACATTACTTCCTCCTATTTTTTTTATTATTTTTTTTGCTGTTTTTATGTCTTTTATTATATCACAATTTTATATATTTTTAAATAACCCATACTAAATCCCATCTAAAAAATAAAATAATATTTTATTTGGCAACAAAATTTAATTTTTTAAATAAATAAGGAGATACCAAAATTTTTATAACTTCAGTATTCTCCTTTTTATTAACTATTATATTTACTTTTTTAAAACTCTATAATTCTTAGTTTCAAATCTTTAATGAAGCATTCCTGCTCCAACAAATGTCAAAATACCTAATACAAGTCCATACATTACAGAATATTTAATAGTTTTTCCTAAAAGTTCTCCGTCTTTTCCATTCAATGCTGCAGAAACTGATGTTACAATTGCGATATTTTGTGGTGAAATCATTTTACCACCTGTTGCTCCAGCTGTATTGGCTGCAATTAACAATGATTGCAATGCTGGATTTTGTGATAATCCTTTCGCTACTCCTACTTGAATTCCACCAAATAACAAGTTAGATGATAAATCACTTCCTGTAACAAATGTTCCAATTGTACCTAAGAACGGTGCAATGAATGGGAATCCTGATCCAGTCAATGTTTTAAGACCACCAGCAATACTTGCTGTCATTCCGCTGTGTTTCATAACTACTGAAAGTGCTACAATTCCCATGATTACTAACATTTTATCTAATTTATGATAAATTGTATGACCTAGTACTTCAACCATATCTTTTACTTTTACTTTTTGAATAAATCCTGCGATAACTGTTGCTGCAAATAAAGGTGCGGCTGGTGCCAAAATCCATTTAAACGCAACTCCAGCTTCTTTTGCACTTTTTGCATCTCTAAACCAAGTTGCCCAATGTCCAAATGAAAAATCAATTGTTGAAATTGTATGCTCGTGTAAAGGCTCATTTATAACTTTAACAACTGGACTTGTTCCTACAATTAAAACTACCATTAAAATATACGGAAGCCAAGCTAAAATTGCATCTTTAGTAGAAACTGCCACAGTTTTGAATCCTTCTTCCGCCTTAACAAACATTTTTGTTGCAATAATCATTAAAATCATTGCTAATAAACTTGAAATAATTGTAGGAAGTTCAGCTCCAGTTGCCATAGCTATTAATGGCTGTACCATATACCCAATAATTGATGCGATAATTACTGGTAAAATTCCTTTTCCAAAAGCTGGATTTTTTCCGCCATCCATTTCTTTATTTGCAAAAATTACTAAAATAAAAGGAATAATACAAGTTAATAGTAACAATAGCAATGATGTAAATAATGCTGTCTGTTGAGCATTTAATCCAAAGTTTGAAATCATTGTTGTAACTGGAAGCCCTACTGTTCCAAATGCTGTCGGTGTCGAATTTGCAAGTAAACAAATCATCGCTGCTGCCATAGGAGAAAATCCTAAAGAAATCATAATTGCCGCTGGAATTGCAACTGCTGTCCCATATCCTGCAATACCTTCTATAAATCCACCAAATCCCCAGGCAAGTATTAAAGCTTGTGCACGTCTATCTGATGTAATATTTCCTAGCATTGTTTTGATAATTTCAATTTTACCATTTTTTACTGATAAATCATAAGCAAAAATGGCCGCTATTATTACAAATCCAATTGGCATCCAAGCCACTGCGAATCCTTCAAAAAGTGAAGCAATAATCCCTTGAACTGGAATTCGCCAGCTTGACATGACAAAGTTCAAAATAATCGCTACAATCAAGCTCGCATAAGTACTAAACAACGCAGATTTTTTTAAAACTGCTAACAAAATTAAAAATAAAATTATTGGTATTAAACCTACTAAAAATTCCATTTTTCTAACCTTCTTTCTATAATTTATTAAAATAATTAACATCTTATACTATATATTATCAAATTTTTTACAAAAGTACAAACGTTTTTCTATATTTTTATTCTTATTTTGCTAATTTTTATATTTTTTTAATGTTAAATTCCTTTTCTAGTAAGTCCCACCCTTCCTCTTTCCTTATCCAGCGACAATATTTTAACTTTAATAATTTGCCCCACAGAAAGTTCCTTTGTAGGATCTGAAACAAATTTTTCTGCTATTTCAGAAATATGAAGCAGTGCATCACCTTTTAATCCAATATCCACAAAAGCTCCAAATTTGGCTACATTTCTTACAGTTCCTTCAAGTACCATCCCCTCTTGCAAATCATCCATATTCAAAATATCTGATCTCAGAAGCGGCTTCTCAAACTCATCTCTTGGATCCCTCCTGTCTTTTAACAATGCTTCATAAACATCTTTTGCAGTTTCATTTCCAAAATTATTTTCTTTTATAATTTTTTCTAGTTTTATAGCTTTTAGCTTTTGTCTAACTTCATTCAAATCAAACTTCAGATCATCAACTTTACAATTTGCTTCCTTCAAGATTGTTTCAGCGATGTGATACGATTCTGGATGGATAATCGTATTGTCTAGAGGATTTTTACTGTCTGGTACTACAACAAATCCCGCCATCTGCTCAAATGCCTTCGCTCCCAAACCTTTTACTTTCATAAGCTCTTTTCTGTCCTTAAAATCTCCATTTTCGTGCCTATAATCCACAAGATTTTTAGCTACATTTTTCTTAATTCCAGACACAAAACTAAGTAATGCCCACGAAGCCGTATTAATATTGACTCCAACATTATTTACAACATGTTCAATCGTCTGTTCCAAAGTTTCATTCAATTTTTTTTGATTCACATCGTGCTGATACATTCCGACTCCAATTGACTTTGGATCTATCTTCACAAGCTCAGCCATCGGATCCTGAATTCTTCTAGCAATCGAAATCGCTCCTCTCGCCGTTACATCCAAATCAGGAAACTCCTCAATCGCAATTTTTGAAGCTGAATAAACTGAAGCTCCTGCTTCACTTACAATCAAATATGACACAGGTTTTGATGCTTCTTTTATAACATCTGCCACAAAACTTTCAGTTTCACGAGAAGCCGTTCCATTCCCAATTGCAATAATATCAACATCATATTTTTTTATGTAATCCAATATTTTTTTCTTTGCAGTTTCAAGCTGTTTAGGATTATGCATTTCTTCAACTAGAAAAAGCACATCATTTGTTTCATAAAAGCCATCTTTGTTGATAATTACCAATTTACATCCAGTTCTGTAACCGGGATCAAGCCCCATTAATGTTTTTTTTGTTAAAGGTGGCTGCAGTAGGAGTTTTTCTAAATTTTCAGAAAAAATGTTAATCGCTTCCTCCTCAGCTTTTTCAGTATAAATATTTCTCACTTCGTTTTTTATCGACGGATAAGCCAATCTATCCAGTGAATCTTTTATAACTTTGCTCAAAAATTCAACTAAATTTTTATTTTTAAAAGTATTCAAAATAAAGTCCATTATAAATTTTTCAGTTTTTTCGTCAATTTCAATGTCAACTTTTAATATTTTTTCTTTTTCACCACGATTTATCGCTAAAATTCTATTAGAAGCAGCTTTTTTAATAAGTTCTGAATACTCATAATAATCTTGATAAACCCCTTTTTCATCATTTTCCTTATTTTTTTCCACAACTTTAGAAGTCAAAATTCCAAATTCTGAAATTTTATCCCTCAAAAATTCCCTTATTTTCACATTTTCCGAAATATTTTGAGCAATAATCAAATGCACTCCATTAATCGCATCTTCAGCTGACTTAACTTCTTCACTCAAATATTTTTCTGCCTCTTTTTGCATCATCTCAAAAGTATTTGTTGGCATCAATGCAAATTCTGTCAAAGGTTCTAAACCTTGCTCTTTTGCAATATCTGCCTTCGTTTTTTTCTTTTTCTTGTAAGGCAAATAAAGATCTTCCACTTCCTGAAGTTTTGTTGCACAAGTTATGCTATTTTTCAGCTCATCAGTTAATTTTCCCTGCTCTTCTATAAGTCTTAAAACTTCCTCTTTCCTATTCTCCAAATTTCTGTAATAAGTAACTTTCTCAATTACATCCCTAATTTGCTCCTCATCTAGATTTCCCGTAACTTCTTTTCTATAACGAGCAATAAATGGCACAGTCGCTCCTTCATCAAAAAGTTTTATTGTATTTTCCACTTGTGACTCGCCAAATTTTAGCTCACTTGCCACATTTTTTAAAATATCCAATGCCTTTCCTCCATTTACAATTTAATTTTTTATTTTAAATTTACCAAAACTATTTTAGCATAATTTATAAAAAATAACCAGTTGAATAATTTTATGAGATGAGTTGAAAATTTTAAAGGGTAAATATTTGCAAAAAAAAATATCAACCTTTAGAAGTGCTGATATTACTGAACTAATCCACTATTTTGTGTGGGTTTTTATGGTGCGAAAGGTGGGACTCGAACCCACATGTCGAAGACGCTAGATCCTAAGTCTAGTGCGTATACCAATTTCGCCACTCTCGCAAATATTATTTAATTTAATAAATGGTGAGCCATACTGGGATCGAACCAGTGACACCTTGATTAAAAGTCAAGTGCTCTACCGACTGAGCTAATGGCTCATATTATGGGGTGATCGACGGGACTTGAACCCGCGACAACCAGTGCCACAAACTGGCGCTCTACCAACTGAACTACGATCACCATATATATGAATTTTCCTTTATAAATAAAATGGAGCGGGAGACGAGGGTCGAACTCGCGACATTCAGCTTGGAAGGCTGACGCTCTACCAACTGAGCTACTCCCGCAAAATCATAACATGGTCGGTGTAGTAGGATTTGAACCTACGACCCCCTGCTCCCAAGGCAGGTGCGCTACCGAGCTGCGCTATACACCGTTCCTTTAGTAAGTGATTTTTTCATATCTTCTTAATCACTCTTGGACAAGAAATATAATATCATAATTTCAAATAAATGTCAACAACTTTTTACAATTTTTTTACTTTTACTCAAATATAATTTTAAAAAAAATTCTAAACTGCACTCAAACCCCTATAAAATATAAAAATTGTGTATTTATATTTTTTACTTTGTCGGAGTTTGAGTAACATAATTAAATTACAAAAATTTTCAAAACTAATTTATTTTAATTTTAAAAATAGATTTTTAAAAAATAACTGCTGTCTTTTCTCTTTCAAAAATTAATCCCTTTTCAATTTTTTCATCAGCATCTTCTGCAAAATCAATAAAATATTTTTGATTTAGCATTTTCAACTTATCTTTAGTTTCAGAGCTAAGATGATTATCTTCCTTCAAAATATTCCGCACATCCTGATTTAACACAAGTATTTCATTTATTGAAATTCTTCCGCTATATCCACTAGAACACTCATCACATCCTTTTCCCATACACTTCTGGCATTTTTTACCAACTAATCGCTGCCCAATTACTCCAATTAATGAATCTAATATTAAATATTTCGGGATTCCCATATCTACTAGCCTAATTAATGTAGAAACTGCATCATTTGTATGGATTGTAGAAATTACAAGATGTCCTGTTAATGCGGCTCTTACAGCTATTTCTGCTGTAACTTCGTCCCTAATTTCAGAAATTACAATAATATCAGGATCATTTCTTAATGTAGCTTTTAAAACTTCAGAAAATGTTACTCCAATTTCTTGATTTACCTGTATTTGAATGGTTCCATCAATTTTGCTTTCAACTGGATCTTCCACAGTTATGATTTTTTTTCTTCCGTTATTCAACATATTTATTAAAGATTTTAATGTTGTAGATTTTCCAGAACCTGTAGGTCCGCTTACTAAAATCATTCCGTATTTCCTATCTAAAATTCCATTTAACATTTCAATACTTTGCTTTGAAAATCCCAATGTTTCAAGTCTTATATCTTTTAGATAATTTTCCAAAATACGTAAAACCATACTTTCCCCACCAGCTGTTGGCATATAGGCAGCCCTTATATCATAACGTTTGTTGACATTTTTTGAATTTAATAAAAAAGAAAAGCTGCCGTCTTGCGGCTTTCTTTTCTCTGCAACATTCATTCCAGCCAAAATTTTCATTCTGGCAATAATTTCTTTAATATTTTTTTCAAGAACTTTTTTATTTACAGCTTCATATAATTTCTGACTTTCTTTAAGATAACCGTCAATCCGATATTTTATTTCCATTCCTTCCAGCAAGTCAAATTTTACATGAATATCGCTGGCTCGCTCCTTAAACCCAGCCTTTACAATTTCATTTAAATATGAAACAGTATCTTTTGATAAAAAACTATTTTTTTTATTATCGGCAACGTCCTTTAATTTTGCCTTTTCAATTATTTTTTCATTCATTGTCCTCAATTTTCCCTTCCCGCTTTTATATTTTCAATTATTTCTTTTTCACACTTCCGCTGTTAAATTCTTCCAACACTAATTCTGTCTGTTTTTTCAGTGTTTTGAACAATCCTTTTTTAATAAAATTGTACCATTTCAAAGTCGCACGTTGAGCTTCAATCCCCTTTAATGTCTCTTTTAGCTGCAATTTAAAAAAGTCAACTTCTTCGTAAGATAATTTTACATTTTTAGTTTTTTCTTTTTTATTTGCCTTTGTAATTTTAACTTCATTTTCCAAATATTTAAAGAAACCAAACACATTCGGCAGCTGTTTTTCATATTGGCTCATCATTTTTCTCATTTCCTCAATCATTTTTGCCAAATAACTTCTTGAAATTTTTGAAAATGTAACATTGACCTTTCTTTTACTCTTTCCAATTTTTTGCACAAGCTGTTGCATTTTAGCCTGTGATTTCGCATTTATTAAATCCATATTGCTAACTGTATTTGGATTTACCATTTTTGCCATAAATTCTCCTTTCTTCTTTTTTATTTATTATTTTAATTTTCTTAATATTTCCTCAAATAAAATATTACCTTCCCTTAATAAAACAAGTTCTCCATTTTCATATTTTACAATTGTCGATGGCTTTCCTGTCAATTCTGATTCCTCATTTGAGATAACGACATCTACATTTTTTAGTAATTCTTCACTTAAATCCTCAATTCTTTTAACTGCACTTTCCCCTGAAATATTCGCACTTGAAGTCAATAATATTCCACCAGATTTTTTTATTACTTCCAAAGCAATCTTATTTTTTGGAATTCGAATTCCAACAGTTTCCATATTCTCATCAAATCTCTGTGTAAAATTACAATTTGCACGAAAAATCACTGTCAGTTCCCCTGGCCAATACTCATTGAGAATTTTAGAAATTTTTTTCATATTTTCTTCAGTTTCATTTATTAAATCCTTCAAAATTTCTTTGTCGCTAATTAACGCAATTATTTTTTTAGAAATATCACGTTTTTTTATTTTATAGATTTTTTTGACATCTTCTTTTTTAGGAAGAGAGCCGATTCCATAGACGGTATCTGTAGGAAATACGGCAACCCCTCCATTTTTTAAAATTTTTATAGCTTTTTCAATTTTACTTTTTTTATCTTTATCAATCTTAGTCATCATTTCCATCATCAACTGGCATTTCAAATAAACCGCTTATTGGGTTATTTGTAGCTATTCTAGTTATTATTTCTGCAAACATTTTACTTGTTGTCAATATTTTTAATTTATCAAATTTTTTATCTTCAGGCAATTGAATAGTATCTGTTACTACAATTTCAGTAAATGCTGAATTTTTTAATCTTTCGACTGCAGGATCAGAAAAGACAGCATGTGTCGCACATCCATAAACTTCCAATGCACCCTTGTCAATTAGAGCTTGTGCGGCATTGCAAATTGTTCCAGCTGTATCAATCATATCATCTATCAAAATAGCCTTTTTACCTTTTACATCACCAATAATATTCATAACTTCTGAAACATTTGCCTTAGCACGTCTTTTATCAATTATTGCAAGTGGCGTATGCAGCCAGTTTGCAAGTCCTCTAGCTCTTTTTACTCCACCAACGTCAGGCGATACAACAACTGCATCTTCTGGACTAAATCCATATTTTATAAAGTGTTTAGCCAAAATTGGCAATGCTTCCATATGATCTACTGGAATATCAAAAAATCCTTGAATTTGTCTTGCATGCAAGTCCATTGTAATTACTCTTGTAGCTCCTGCAACTGTCAATAAGTTTGCAACAAGTTTTGATGTAATTGGCTCTCTTGGACTTGCCTTTCTATCTTGTCTTGCATATCCGTAATAAGGAATTACAGCGATAATTTCCTTAGCTGAAGATCTTTTAATTGCATCGATAAAGACTAAAAGTTCCATAAGGCTTTCATTTACAGGCTTTGAGGTAGACTGAACAATAAATACTTTACAACCACGTACACTTTGTTTCGCCTTTGCAAAAGTTTCTCCATCAGCAAATTTTACGATTTCAGCAGCTGATAAATCCATATCTAGATATTTTACAATCTTTTCTGCCAATTTTTCACTTGATGTTCCTGCAAATACTCTAATTTTGTCTTTGTCTTCTTTGGTTAATGTTATCATTTTATTTCCCTTTCTCTCATTAATATTTTTATTTTTTTGAGATTTCCCTATTTCCAACTATTTATTTTTTCTCTCTTTATTTACCTGTTTTGCCCTTCCAAAAGCAAGTGCTTCATCAGGAATATCCTTTGTAATTACTGAACCTGCAGCTGTAAGGACTTTATCTCCTATTTCTACAGGTGCTACAATTATTGAATTACTTCCAATAAATGCATTTTTTCCAATTTTTGTCTTATGCTTATTTTTTCCATCATAGTTACAAGTAATAGTTCCTGCCCCAACATTTGTATCTTGCCCAATCTCAGCATCTCCAATATAAGTTAAATGTCCTGTTTTTACACCTTTTTCAAGAGTAGCATTTTTTATTTCTACAAAGTTTCCAACGTGTACAGTTTCTTTTAAATACGCTTTTGGACGTAGATGCGCAAATGGACCAACAGTTACTCCTTGTTCAAGAATAGACTGCTCAACAACAGAGGCTTCTATTTTTACATTGTCTGCAATTACCGAATTTTCAATTCTAGTATTTCCCAAGATTTCACAGTTTTTTCCAATTTTAGTGTTTCCTTGAATTGTAACATTTGGATAAATTACAGTATCTTGCCCAATTTGAACATTATCTTCAATGTAAGTAGCATCTGGATCAATCAAAATTACACCACTATCCATTAGTTCAATATTTTTTCTATTTCTCAAAATTTTCTCTGCCTGTGCCAACTGAACTTTAGAATTTACTCCCAAAATTTCATCTTCATCTTCAATTTGAAAACTGTCAACATTGTAGCCTTCACTTGTTAAAATCTTTATGGCATCAGTTAAATAATATTCACCTTTTGAATTATTATTGTCAATTTTCTCTATCGCATAAAGCAAACTTTCATTTTTAAAAATATAGACTCCTGTATTAATTTCATCTATTTTTTTCTCATTTTCATCTGCTTCCTTTTCTTCAACAATATTTGAAATTTTTCCACTTTCCTTAACAATCCGTCCATATCCAAACGGATTCTTAACTTTACAGGAAAGTACAATACAGTCAAGTTTTTTCTTATCAAAAGCATCTTTTAAGTTTCTTAATGTTTCTTCCTTTAAAAGAGGTGTATCTCCACAAGTGATAAGCACATCTTCACCATATTCCCTAATTTTATCCTTTGCAATTAAAATCGCATGTCCTGTTCCAAGTTGCTCCCTTTGCGTAACAAAATCAACATCTCCCATTTCAGCCAGCACATCTTCCTTTTTATGCCCCAAAATAAAGACATTTTTTTTATTTCCAATATTTTCAAGAACATCTACAACTCTTCTAATCATTGGAACACCATTTACCTTATGCAAAACTTTAGACTGCTCAGACTTCATTCTAGTCCCCTTTCCAGCCGCCAAAATTACCGAAATCATTATTCCTCCTTCAGTTTAATAATCAACAACAAAGTATTTATCTTTAATTTTTACTCAAGTTGCAAAATCATTATTTTACTTTATATACTAATTATATCAATTTTTTCTAATTTATTCAAATGATAAAAAAATTTTTTAGATTTGAAAGTTTTATTTTATACAACCAAAATTTTGTACCCATAAAATATTTATTGTTTATTTTTTTCTTCATTCTCACTATTATGATTCAAATGAATTCTCAAAGCCTCTAGTGAAATCTGAATTTCCAAAAGTGAAAACAACAACGAAATTATCAACGACACAAGACTTATTCCAAAACTTATTTTTCCAATAAAATCCATTTGAAGAAATAAAAACAGCATAGAAATGGCACACATTAACAAACTTGAAACTCCAAAATATTGCATTTTTTTTATATAGTTCAGTCTTTTCCTCAAATTTTTAACTTGATAAAATTCATGCTCTACTTCCCCGCTTGAATCCATTTGTCTGACAATCGCTGTAAGTGCTAAAAATCTGTTTGTATACGCAAGTAAAAGTAAAGATACAGTAGGAAAAAGAACTGCAGGTGTAGTTATTTCCAAAGTCATATTTTTCACCTTCCTTTAAAATTTATTTTTATATTAAATTTCATAAAAAATAGAAATGATATTTTATTTGGTAATAAAAAATTTTAATTCCTTTCTAAAGAAAATTTATAGCTAATTTGATGTTTAAATGAAAAATATTATTAAATAAAGAATTATTAATTACAAATTCATATTTTTAAAAAATACAAAAAACGCAAGGATTACTAAACTTTAATCCTTGCTAAAAATTATATTATATTTTGACTAAAAAGAATCTGGTGATGAAACTACATTTAAATCTTTGTCTATTTCAAAAATTAAAGGTTTTCCAGTTGTTAAATTCAATTTCAAAATATCTTCATCTGAAATATTTAACAAATATTTTATTAAAGCTCTCAAGCTGTTTCCGTGAGCTGCTACAATAACATTTTTCCCTTCCTGCAAACTTTTTGAAATGTCTGAATGCCAGTATGGCAAAACTCTTGCGATTGTATCTTTCAAACTTTCTCCAAGCGGCGCTTCTTCGTCAGTCAAATCAGCATATCTTCTGTCTGATTTTGGATAATATTCACTTAATTTGTCAATTGCAGGTGGCGCAACATCAAAACTTCTTCTCCAAATAAGCACTTGGTCATCTCCATATTTCTTAGCTGTCTCTGCTTTGTTCAATCCTTGCAATGCACCGTAATGACGTTCATTCAATCTCCAAGATTTATAAACTGGAATATACAATTCATCCAATTCTTCCAAAACATAATTTAAAGTTTTGATAGCTCTTTTTAAGTAAGATGTATACGCAACATCAAAAACTAAGCCTTGTTCTTTTAATGCTTTTCCTCCAGCTTTTGCTTCTTCGACTCCTTTAGGACTCAAATCCACATCTTTCCATCCTGTAAATTTGTTTTCCAAGTTCCATTGGCTTTCACCATGTCGAATCAATACTAATTTCATATCTTTTCCTCCTATAATTTAATATTTTTTATTAATTTACTATTTTGTTTCAGCTTCTACAACTGTTTCTACAACAGCTGAATTTGTAGAAAGTTCTTTTTCAGCAATTAAATCTTCAAGATGCTCTTTTGTAGTCATCAATTCTTCAAGATTCATATTGTCATAAGCTGCTTGAGAAGATGTTTTTATATTTATTCCTTGTTTTCGAAGAAAACTATCAACTTTACTTTGATTTTTTTTATATAAATAATAACCTATTGCAACTGTTCCCACTCCTATTGCCGCTCCTACCAAATGTTCTTTTTTAACATTTCCAATTTTTATCATATTCTTACCTCCAAATTTTAATTATCATTTTTAGTTTTTTTATTTTAAAGCTATATATTTGTCATCTGATTCATTCCCCGCCCTGTTACTAAAAAATATATGATCTATTAAATCACTCAAATTTTCGATGGAATTATCGTCTTTTACATCTACAACATAATGAAATTTTCCATTATCAGATTTCAATCTGTAAATTCTCACTTCCTTGTTTGAAAAATTATTTAGTACAAGATGCCGTCCAAAAGTTGTAAGCCACATAAGTGCTATTGCTACAACTGATCTATTTGCCATATAGGATTTAAGCAAATACAAGGCAGGCAATATTTCTATGTCAAAAAAACCTTTCCGCCGTGTTTCCATATAAGCATGTTCCATAATTGCTGCTGTTGTAAGTCCTGCTGTAAAATTATTTATATCCAATTGTAATTTTTCAATTTTACTTTTTCCAAGTCCATACAAAAAAGAAAGCAGTATTGCGGCTCCAGAGTATACAGACAATGAATCTATTGATTTTTCCTCAAAATCTTCCACCAGTTTTACTGAAGTCATACCATGCTCAACCGATAGTGCTGTCGCAGTTCGATAAATCACTTCATCAATCGTAATTTCTTCTGGCTCAAAAGTTATAAGCAATGTATTTATAGTTCGATTATACCGTAAAGCTGTACTTTTTGCTCCAACTTTTATTGTTTCAAAAAATTTTTTTGTGTCAATAATTTCATGTGAAACTTTAAATCTGACACGATTTGGTAATTTATGCAATACCGTCAAAGTTAATTTTTTCATATAATTTCCTCCAAATCAGATAAAACACAAAAATCCTATTTGTTGACATCATATTTTAGAAGTCTTAATGAATTTCCAACTACTAAAATTGTTATTGAATTATGCAAAACTGAACTATATATCGCTGGCAGCAATCCTGTCGCACCTAATACAAGTGCGAAACTGTTTATTCCAATTGCCATTGCGAAATTTTGCTTTATAATTTTTACAGTATTTTTAGCCAGACCGATTACAGCCGGTATTAACAACGGATCATCAGAAGTTATTGTAACATCGGCAGCTTCCATTGCAACATCGGTTCTAGTGCTTCCAAGTGCTATTCCCACATTTGCATAAGAAAGAGCTGGAGCGTCGTTTATTCCATCTCCAATCATGATAACTTTTGATCCAATTGAACGGAATTTTAAGATGTCCTTCGCTTTGTCTTCTGGCAGCAATTCTGATTCATATCTGTCCATCGACATTCTTGACGCAATAGTTTCAGCTTGCTGTTTCAAATCTCCTGTAAGTAGCACAATATCGTCTATTCCTTGATTTCTCAAACGGTTCATAGCTTTTTTGATATTTTCCCTTGGTGGATCAGAAACTCCGATTACACCGATTAAATTCTCATTTTTAGCCACATAAATAACGATTTCGCCGTTATTTTGCATTCCTTTTACCACATCAGCTGACATTTCTACCAAAATATTATTTTCTTCCATGTATCTTCTGCTTCCTACACGAATTATGTCCCTATTTACATAAGTTTCAATTCCTCTTGCCACTTTAATTACATCTTCTTTATGTCGTGGTATTTTTAATCCTCTATTTCTTACTTCGTTTAAAATTGCACTTGCCAAAGGATGTGTGGAAGTTTCTTCAGCAGCCGCAGCTAATGCAATCATTCTATCATCTTTCATATTTTTAGCAAAAGTTTTTACTGTTTGAACTTTAGGTTTTCCTTCTGTAATTGTTCCAGTTTTATCAAATATTACTGTATCAGCCTTTGAAAGCTCTTCCAAATAGTTGCTTCCCTTAATCAAAATTCCATTTTTAGCAGCTGTATTAATTGAAGCAGAAAATGCTGTTGCTGTCGATAGTCTTATTCCACATGAATAGTCAATTACAAGCATACTCAAAGCCTTTTGTAAATTTCTGGTCGAAGCGTAAACTATTCCAGCAAGAAGGAAATTTAACGGAATCAACTGTGCAGAAAATGCATCGGCATAAGATTGAATGTCTGCTTTATTAAATGAAGCGTCTTCCACCAATTTTATAATTCTTGAAGCGGTTCTGTCGTCTCCAACTTTTTCAGCTCTTACAGTTATATTTCCACTTTTTAAAAGTGTTCCAGCAAAAACTTCCTGTCCAGTTTCCTTCTTAACAGGCATATATTCTCCAGTAATTGCTGACTGGTCAATTACCGCACTTCCCTTTTCAATTGTTCCATCGACACTTATTTTTTCTCCAGTTTGAACAAGTATCAAATCACCTTTTTTAATTTCTTCAATTGGAACTTTTTTCGCCACTTGGTCTTCATCTTCAGACGCTTTCCAAACATAGCTTTCTCCAACACTTAGCATATCTTTAATTACGCCACGAGTTTTTTTCATAGTATAAGCCGTCAAAAGTTCTGCAATTCTTTCCAAAATCATAATTGTCAAAGCTGTTCGCTCACTTCCCAAAGCGATACTGCTTATTATCGCTGTAGAACTCAATGTATCCGCATTCGGCCGCTTATTTTTAATTAATGAAAAAATTCCATTTTTTAAAACAGGCAACGCTAAAGAAATTGTTGAAAGAGTTTTGTAGTTAAACAATCTTCTAATTTCAGTCAACTTCGTTTTTGAACCTGGAAGTAAAAGCAGCAATACCGCAGCTCCGATATTCTTCATAATTTCTTTCGGCGATTCTTCCTGCAATCGTCTTTCTATCACATATTTATTCGATGTTTCCTTTTTTTCATTTTTGTAAATATCAACCAAATACACATTCAATGTATTTTGAAGCAAAGGCACAAAATTTTCTCCAGTTAGCGAAAAGTTATCAGAATAAATAAGTATAGAACCTGTAATAGTTGAAATTTCAACACTTTTTATATAATGAACTTGCATTAAACGCTTTGTTATTTCTTCTTTGTGAACACCAAGATGTTTTAGCGCTCTTGAACGAATTCTAATTCTTCCACGAATTTCATGTAAAATTTCACAATTCAGCAAATAATTTCTACTAGCCATAAAATTTCCCTTTCTTTTTCCTTTTCCGTCAAAACTTAAAGTTTTTTTATCAAATCATAAAAAACTTCCAAATTATCTTCTATTTCCTTCAAGGATTTATTTTGATACAATTCAGGATGATTAATCACAGTTTTCCAAACTTTATTCATCCATTCTAATATTTCCTTTTCTGAAATCAAATTCGGGTCGTAATAAAGTAAAATTTTATTTGTTATGTATGAATACTCAACGCTTTTTATCCCTTTTTTTGATAAAATAAATTTCTTAACTTCATCATCATATTTTTTCAATTCTTCTGGAACATTTGATAAATTTGGAACAAATAGCCTAAGTCTTCCAGGAATACTGTGGACTACCTTTATCTGATTAAATATTAGATATGTTGTTCTAAAAAAATTTTCTAACATCCTTTTCCCCTTTAATTTTTTGTCTTTTATTTTCTTTTTTCATCTGATAAAAGTCTGGAAGCCCACCACAACAATGTAGCCCCTTTAGGCAATCCTGGTACTTTCCATAATTTTTTAATTCCGTAAAAAATAAAAATACCCGCAGTCAATGTCTTAAAATCCAAATAACCTCTACTTTTATTATAAACAGCCATATCTGCTGATTCAAATATCTGTTTTAACAATTCTCTTATTCTTCCAGGCTTATTCTTCAAGGCTTCCTCATCCAAATGAAGCAATCTTAAGACTACTAAATACAAAAAGGAACTTTCAATAACTTTTTCATCAAAATAAATTAAGATGCTTCCAGTAATAGAATTGACTTCCACAGAATTTATCCCGACTATTCGCCGAATATTATGCAAAAATTCCTCTTTCAACTCTTTATCATCTTTCAGCACTTCTGTCTGCAGTCGCAAACGCGCGTTTTGGTAATGTTTCACTTGAATAATGCCATAAAAACTTTGTAACATAAACTGACTCCTTACATTTTTCTAATTTATTATATAACTTTTTATTTTAAATTACAAGATAGATTTTTTTCATAATTTTTCTAAATTTTTATTTTTACCTTTACTTTAGGCAAAATTAACGATACAATATAAAAAGAAAGAGAGAAAGAAAAAAACAAAAAGGAAAAATATGAAAAAAAGAAATGTAAAAATCATTTATCAATATGATGGAAGTAAATTTTCAGGATTTCAAAGGCAAAAGCATAATAATATAAAAACTGTTCAAGGAGAAATTGAAAAAGTAATTTTAAAAGCATTTTCCCAAAAAATAAATATGATTTCTTCAGGAAGAACTGACAAGGGAGTTCATGCAATGGAGCAAGTTTCCAATTTTCTAATTGACGGCAATATTCCTTTGGAAGCAATAAAAAGACAAATTAACAAGTCTTTAAAAGGAGAAATTAAAATTTTAAATATCACAGAAGCAAATGAAAATTTTAATGCACGTTTTGATGCGAAAAATCGAACTTATTTGTATATTTTGAGAACCGAAGAAGACATTCCGCCATTTGAGGCAAATTATATAACTGGTCTTAAAAAGGAAGTGAATGTGGAAAAGTTTCAGAAAATAATGGATTCTTTTATTGGAAAACACGATTTTAGCAGTTTTATGAAAAAGGATAAGGCTTACAGAAATCCGGTGAGAGAAATTTTTTATATAAAATGCTTTTATGATAAAAAATGGGAAAAAAATCAGGTAAATATTGAAATTTGTGGAAACGGATTTTTAAAAACCATGGTCCGAATTATGGTTGGCTCAGCACTTGCCATTTATTTTGGTAAAGAAAAAGAAGATTATATTATAAAAAATCTAGAAAATCCTAATGCTGATAATAAAAAAATCTTAGCATCTTCAGAAGGATTATATTTATATAAAGTAAATTACTAAAAAATTATAAAAAAGAAAGCGAGATTTTTATGAAAAAAAATTATAAGATAAGAATATTGGATGCAAAAAAAGATTCAGATTTACTATTTAAAATTGTAGAACATGAAAATGAAGTTTTTGGAGAAGCAACTGTTGGAAACTGGAATATTAAACCATTTGCTAAATACGGAAAAGTTTTTGTGATGTTAAGTGATGATAAAGATGAATTAATGTCAGTTATCGAGGTTTTGAGCAGTTTTGACAGAGAATCAGCTTATGTTTACGGAGTTTCTACTGTTCCAAAATTTCAAAAAAATGGATATGCAAAAATACTTCTTCAATTTGTAATGAAAACTTTGAAGGAAATGGGAATTAAAAAGATAGAACTTACTGTTGATATGGATAATTTTACTGCAAAAAGAATTTATGAAAAGCTAGGATTTGAAATAGCAGATAATTTGGATAATGAATACGGAGATAATGTTGAACGATATTTGATGAGATATTTAGTAAAATAGGAATTATTTTCTTTATCAATTTTTATATAATAAAATTAAAATGGTAATCAAATATAACTAACGTATAATACAGTATACCTTAATTTTTATTATTTGGATTCTTGGTTTTTCAAGATACATAGAACATTGTAAAGTAATAGAAAATGATACTTGCATCAGTTTAAAATCAGGAAAAAAATTTAATTTTAGTAAATATGTTTTTGAAGATATTCCATACAGAAGTGTCTATAGAGTATATTTTGAAGGAAACGGATACAGAAATTTATACTGAACTTTATTAAAAAGAAAGGAATAATAACTATGAAATTACTATTAAAATTAGCAATTTTAATTAGCAGCATTTCAGGATTAGCAAATGCAGCTGAAAAGGTATGTATTGATCCAGGACATCAGGCAAAAGGAAATATGCAAACAGAAGAGGTAGCCCCTGGTTCAAGCAAGAGAAAACCAAAAGTAGCCTACGGAACAAAAGGTGTTGCAACTAAAAAGCCTGAATATCAGCTAGCCCTTGAAGTAGGCTTAAAATTGAGAGATGCTTTAAAAGCTAAAGGATATTCAGTATTTATGGTAAGAGAAAAAAATGATGTAAACATAAGCAACAAAGAAAGAGCCTTAATGACAAATAAAGCAGGTTGCGATGTCTATTTAAGATTGCATGCAGATGCATCAGAAAACAGCAGTACCAGAGGAGTTACTGTACTTACATCATCATCTAAAAATCCACACACAAAAAGTGTACAACAATCAAGTGATAAATTCTCAAAAGCAATCCTATCAGAATACACAAAAGCAACAGGCTTCAAAAGCCGAGGCGTTTCCTACAGAGATGACCTAACAGGAACAAACTGGTCAACAGTTACAAACACATTACTAGAAATGGGATTCATGACAAATCCTGAAGAAGACAGAAAAATGGCTTCTCCTGACTTTCAAAATGTGATGGTAAAAAGTATTGTAAATGGAATTGAAAAGTATTTTAGAGAAAAATAATCAAAATTTATTTTAATTAAATAATAAAAAAGCTGTCATAATTGGCAGACTTTTTTTATTTTATATAATTTATTATTTATACAATTCATCATACATTCTCGCAAGTTCTATCGTTCTTTCCTTTGTCATATCTAATTTTGTTCCAATTTCAGCTAAAGTAGCACCTGTTCCGCATGCCTGTCCATTAAATTCATCTCCACCACACATTTCATACACCGACTTTTTAGTTTCACTAACCATTCTTTTTAACCAAGCTCTTTCTTCATTTCGCAATCTTGTTTTTTGACCATCTGGTAATTCAGACATAAGAAGTTTATAAACTTTATTTAATTCTCTGTCCCAAGATTCGTATGCTCGACTTGCTTGTGCTCCCATTTCTGCGTTAGTTCCATTAATATCTGTATCTTGAACTGAACTCATTCTATTCATCAACTCAGCCTCATAATTTGTTCTTCTCTTTCTCACAACTGGTGCTGTCGTTGTTTCTTGAGAAGCAGTTGTAACTTGTGCTAATTGCTGTTGACTTTGACTTTTAGCTATTTCCTGCTTTGTCTTTTCTTGTTCTAATCTCAACTTAACTTCCATTTCCTTATTTTTTATATGAGAATTATATAGTAAAAATCCTCCTACTGAAAAAAAGGCTAAGACAGCTATGGCTGATATTGTAGTTACCAAAATTATGGTGTTTTTGTTATCATTCATATTTTTCTATTCCTTTCCTTAAATATAATTTATTTTAATTTTTTATCAAAGATTATTCTTTAGTTTTAAAACTATTTTGTTATATTGTACCCCCCCCCATTTGATTTTAGTTTTATTTAAATTAATTTTAAATTAACAAGATAAATTTATCTACATACAAAAGATTCTAAAATAGAAAAAAAAGAGGCTAAAACCTCTTTTAAAATTATCAAATATACTAGTGTATACTTAATTTGATTTCCTTATAAAAAATAAAATAGCAAATTATTTTGACATTAAATAACCAAAAGACAAAACTCTTGCTAAACAATATTAAAATACCAACTTAGGGAATGAAAAATTTGGCATTATTATAATTTAGAATATTTTTCAAATTCCTTATCAAGTAATGCCGGTGTAAATTCAGTTATCACAGTCTCAATTAAACTATTTCTATAATACGGATCTTCCTTTAATATTTCCTCAAGTTCTTCTCTTGTTACGTTATATGCTAAAATAAGACCACCTGTTGGCGGATTTTGACGTCCTCCTGCAATAAATTTTCCAGCATCAATATTTTTTTGAATAAATGCAAAGTGTTCTTGTCTAAATTTTCCTACTTCATCTAACGGCTTTGTATAAGTTGTAGCTACAATAAAAATTTGTTTCATAATCTTAATTTTCCTTTCTAAAATTTTCTTTTATATTTTACAATATATTTTAGAATAATCAATATAAATATTTTATTTGTTAGTAAAACTATAATGAATCTGTTGAGCATAATTAATTTTATAAACAAATATTTCTATATACAAATAATATGAAATTGAATTTTATCTATGATTATGGTATACTTAATTGAATTTTGAAAGATGTAAAAAAGGAGGAAAATTATGTTTTTAGAAAGAACAGAAAGACTAGCGTTAGTTGATTTTGAGAATAGACATATTAATTATATTGATTTAATAAATAATATAAAATATTTTTCTGAATATATAGTTGATTTAGAAAAGAAAAAATTTGGGCTGATTGTCATGGAAAATCGTCCAGAGTGGATTTACAGCTTTTTTTCTGTATGGGATAAAAGATCTGCTGGAATTGCCATTGATGCCAATAGTAGTTCAAATGAAATTTTATACGTTCTGGAAGATTCACATCCAAATGTGATTTTTTGTTCAAATGAAACAGAAAAAACTATTTTGGAAGCAGTTGAAAAATATAGTTTAAAAGATAGTATAAAATTAGTAAACGTCGATAAGATTATCATTGAACAGGAAAAGATGAATACTATAAAAAATATGCAATTTGAGCTTGATAATCCAACTGGAGATGAAACAGCCGCTATGCTTTACACTTCAGGAACAACAGGAAATCCAAAAGGTGTAATGTTATCGTTTAATAACTTAAATACCGAAATGGAAGGACTCTACGAAAAAGGAATATTTGATTATAGAGATCAAATTTTGGCAATATTGCCGTTTCATCATGTCCTGCCTTTAACTGCAAGTGTGCTTTTAATGTTGAAATATCAAACATCAGTCGTATTTGTAAAAATTGCAAGTAAGGAAATATTTGATGCACTTGAAAAAAAATAGGGTAACTGCCATAATTGGAGTGCCTAGAGTATTTAAATTATTTTATGATGGAATAAAGCAGCAAATTGATGCAAAATTTATTACAAGATTTATTTATAAAATGATGAGTAATGTAAAATCATTAAAAATAAAAAGAAAATTTTGCAAAAGTTCATAAAAATTTGGTGGACATCTTGACTTTATCGTTGTTGGTGGAGCGAAAATGGATCCTGAAATTTCAAAATTTTACGAAACATTGGGATTTTATGCTTTAGAAGGTTATGGGCTTACTGAAACTTCTCAGTTATTGCTGTAAATTCAAAAAAAGAGAAAAATTGGGACAGTTGGAAAAAATTACATAATGTGGATATAAAAATTGTGGATGAAGAGTTGTGGGTTAAAGGACCAATTGTTATGAAGGGATATTACAATAAGCCTGAAAAAACGGCAGAAGTGATTACCGAAGATGGATGGTTTAAAACAGGAGATTTAGCAACGATTGATGAAGAAGGATTTGTTACAATTCGTGGAAGAAAAATACAATGATTGTTTTATCAAATGGTAAGAACATTGATCCAGAAACGCTTGAAAATAGAGTAATTGCTAAAAGTAATGGCTTAATTAAGGAAATGGAGTTTTAATCATAAGAATAAACTAGCTGCAATAATTGTCCCAGAATTACTGGAATTTAGAAAACGTGGAATTACAAATACAAAGGCTTATATTAGAAATATTGTAGAAGATTATAATTTGAAGGCACATAATTATGAAAAAATTCTTGACTACAAACTGTTTGAAGAAGAGTTGCCAAAAACTCGAGTTGGGAAAATACGTAGATTTATGTTGCCTGATTTATATGAAAAAAATGAAATTACAAAAAAAGAAAAAACGCCTGAACCAACAGATGAAGCGTACAAAATATTAAAGGAATACGTCAAGAAAAACAAAGGAATTGAGCCACAGCCAGAAGAAAATCTGGAACTTGAAATTGGAATGGATTCACTTGATATTGTAGAATTTTTTGCATTTATTGAAAATAGTTTTGGAATTCAGCTAGATGAAGAAAAATTTGCTGAAATGCCAAATTTAAAATTATTATCCGAATACATTAACCAGAAAGCTACAAAATTTGAAGACAATGACGTAGATTGGAAGCAAATTATCAGCCAAACAAAGCCAATAGAAGATAATAAAATGATGGCTAACAAAATTATTAAAGGTATTTCAGCCAATTATTGACTTATATTTCAGAGTAAAAAATTGATAGAAAAAAATTAACTAATGATCCGCAAATTTTCGTATCAAATCACCAAAGTTTTGTAGATCCATTGATTTTAGGTTCATTATTTCCAGGAAAAATTGTCTTTAACACTTTATTTTTAGCAATTGACTGGTATTTTAAAAAGGTGTAATGAAACTACTTGTTTCAAATGGAAATGTTGTATTAATTGATATTAATAAAAATATCAGAAAAAGTGTGGAAGAAATTGTTGGATATTTAAAAGCGGAAAAAGCATTGTGATTTTTCCAGAAGGTGCGAGAACAAGATGGGAAAGTTGCTCAATTTAAAAAGTCTTTGCTATAATAGCAAAGGAATTAAACATTGATATTCAATGTATTGGTATAAAAGGAGCATTTGAAGCATATTCAAGATATATGAAATTTCCAAAGCCTAAAAATCGAGGTGGCAGTGCTGGAAAATTTAAACCAGAAGGAACTTATGATGAGATAACTGAAAAGGCAGAAAAATTATAAAAGAATATGTTGAAAATTAAGAAAAATAAATTAATTAATATGCAGTAAACTTAGAATTACTATTTAGAAAGGGAAAAGACCCCTTTTATTAAATAAAATATAATTTACATTTTTAAACAGTGATTTTAAATACTATTTATTAGAATTTATCGTATTTCTTAACATTGAATTTAACTTAAAAAGGATCGATTCAAAGTAAAAACATCAATTATAGAATAATTTATTTAGCAATGTGAAGTGTTAATATTTATAAAAAAGTTATTTTTTATGAAAGGATTTAATAAATGAAAAAAAATATACTACTAATTTTGTTTGCTATTTTAGCTTTTGCACTTGCATTAATTATTACAAATCCCAATTTTAAAGATTTTAAGAATAGACTTATAAATTTAGAAAAATAGGTATTTCTAAAAATAGAAATGATGAAAAGAATAAAAAGATGAAAAATCTGAATTTACAATAATCGGAGTCGGAGACATAATGCTTGGCTCAAATTACCCGTCTGATTTACTTCAAAAATAATGCAAATATTTTGGAAAATACTCAAGATATTCTTCAAAATGCAGATATTACTGTGGGAAATCTGGAAGGAACGTTATTTGATACTGGTGGAACTCAAAAAGCTGTGATAATCAAATGTATGTTATGCTTTTCGTATGCCGTCAAAATACGGAAAATACTTAAAGCAGGCTGGGTTTAATTATTTAAGTATTGCCAATAATCACAGTAATGATTTTGGACAAACAGGAATTAAGGAAACTATCCAAAATCTTAATAATTTGAATATAAAATACTCTGGAATTAAAGGTATCGCTGAAAGCACTATCTTGGAAAAAAATGGAAAAAAATTTGGATTTGTTTCATTTGCTCCAAATTCAGCTACTGTAAAATTAAATGATTATAATTATGCAAAAAAACTTATTTCTGAATTAAAATCAAAAGTTGATATTGTAATTGTTATGTTTCACGGTGGAGCTGAAGGTGCTGGAGCAGAACATATTACTCGAAATCACGAAATTTTTCATGGAGAAGATCGGGGAAATGTTTATGAATTTGCCCATTTTGCGATAGACAATGGAGCTAACATCGTTTTCGGACAAGGACCACACGTTACAAGAGCGATTGAACTTTACAAAATAAATTTATCTCTTACAGTGGAGGAAATTTTGCAACTTTCGGAAAAATAAATGTTTCTGGATCAATGGGAATTGCTCCAATTTTTAAGATAAAAATAGATAATAATGGAAATTTTGTCTCTGGAGAAGTTATCCCTGTAAGACAAACTTATGAAAGTGCAGGCCCTTTTATAGATTCAGAAAAATTAGCCATCAAAAATAATTTCCTTAAATAAATCTGATTTTCCAAATGGAAACGGACTTTCTGTAACTAATAATGGAAAAATAAATAAAATTGGAAATTCAAATTAAAAATTTTATTTATTTACTGACAAGGGTTTTGACCCCTTGTAAAAAATCTTTTATTTAGAGTAAAATAATATAAATTATAATTTTTCACCTTTCAAAAATTCAAATTAAAAAAATCTCAATCTATTATTTTTTCTTCAATCTAATAATCTCCCTCTCATTTTCATTCATTTTATTTCCTATTTTTTCATTTTCATTCTCTAATTTTTCTATTCTTTTTTTCTTTTCAATTTCTTCATCTTGAATATTTTTTCTTTCCACAATTACATTATTTGCAATTTTATCATCAGGATTTTCTACAATTTCCATACCTTCCTCAATATTCATTCCAAAAATTTCAACCTTTTCTCCATTATCCACTCCAACAAAAATCTCCCTTTCCTTAACCAAATTATTTTTATCAATCAAATAAATATACTTTTTCTGATTTTTAAAATAACCGCTTTTTTAGGAACAACTAAAACATTCTCTTTCTTTCTATAAATCACACGAATATCCACTTTCTCACTTAAAATAAATCTCTAAAAGAAATCGGCAAAAATTCAAGTACATTCATGTTTACAACTTTGTTAATTTTAAATAATTCCGCTTCAATCACTTTCTTTTCAGAAAACAAATCTAAATCCCTTTATTATCTCTATTTTAAAACCTTTTCACTTTTATCATTTTAATTTCAACTAATTCTTCAAGTGTTTTTCTTCTCCAGCTTTTTATTTTCTCTCCTAAAAGACTTATTTCAGCCATATTTCCAATACTCAAATTTTTAATTTTTCATCTGTCATACTTTCACTTATTATTTTCAGATCATTCTTTTCCGTCAAAACCACTACAGGCTTATTTTTATTTATAATTCCACCCTTTACAGCATTAATTTTTACAATATAGCCATCAAACGGACTTCTCACAGTTCTCTGAACTAACACAGCATTTTTCATCTCATTTTTACTTCCAGCTCCAATCCATCTATTTCCCCTTTACTTCTTGAATCTTCTTACTCACATCCGCTCCTAATTTCTGCTGTTTTTCAAGATTCCTCAAATGTGCATTTTTTATAACTAGCAATACTCTTTTTTCAACATCATCACTTTTCTGATAGTCGCTAAATTTTACTATTATATCACCCTTTTTCACAAAATCTCCAGCTTTAAAATAAACACCGTCAACTGATAAATTTACATCTAATCCAATTTTAGTAATATTATTTGCAGCAACAGTTCCTTTCATATTTACAAAAAGTTCAAGATTTTCACGTTTTATTTTGCTGACAATATATTTTTTATTAATTTTAGGTGTACAAAATTTTATCATAAAAAGAATAATAAAAATAAAAATCGTTGGCATTAACCAAATTAGTTCATCTTTTTTTTTCAATATTTTTCCCCTTTTTTAGTGATTTCCATCAAAATAAGAATTTTCACTTAAATTATCTTCATAAGGAAAATACTGTTTACGTCCAAGATAAAGCTGATCTGACTTTCTTTGAATTGGCACAACAAAAAATCCCCAGTTATTTAGATCAGTATAAACAAAAAATCTAACTGTATCATTTTGAATTGTATCAGTGTCATTTTGAGAAATAATATTTACAAATTCTGGCAAGATTTCCTGTGCATCCATTTCCTCATAGTCATCTTCATTTTTATAAATCATCTCTTTTTTGAGTTCCCCTTCAGCATTATAGACATAAATTTTTAGCTCTTCAGCTGAACTTTTCTTGTCAATTTGCCCAACCAAGATATCAGCCTTTCGTGAAGTCTGTATCATTTCAACTCTTTTCCCATCGTATTTTTCCACCCACACAGAATACGGCACAAGCGGCACTTCATTCACAATTTCCACATCTATATGCCCAAACCGCTTATAATCCAAATATTTTATAGCTCCATCCAGACAGTTCAACTTTAGCTCGTAATCATCACGATGACTAAGTTCCTTATATTCAATCATTTTCCCTGGTACAAATTCCTTCAGAACTTCCTGAAATGTACTAATTTTAGTCGATTGTCCGCTCAACTTTATCAACGAATACTCAAAAAGCAGCCCTTCCTTATAGTAAGTGTTCAAAAATTTTCTAAGCATTCCATAAATATCGGCTTTTACAATTTTTTCTATTTCCTTTATTGTAAAAATATGTCTTGGATAATCTGTTACTGTGTTAAATATTTCATTTTCATAAGTGTGAATTTTCCAGCTTTTTAACTGCGTTATATGAATGTCATTCCTTTTTTCATAATTTCTAGGTGCATCAAAACGTGTTCGCAGTCTTCCATCAGATGTAAAAAACTCTTTTTTTAAATTTTCAGCAGCTTCCCAGAGCATATAAAAATTATTTCGTATTTTTTGATATTCTTCGCTCATTTTATTTTCAAATTGTGAATATTTTGTCGGTATTATTTTCTCATATTTTTCATATTCCAAATTCATATTTTCAAAAATTTTATCAACACCGCTATCATCAATCACTTTATAAATCATATCATTATCATATTTTATCAAATCATTAACAGAAACAATTCTATTTTCAGAATACTTTGCCCCCAGCACAATTTTCAAAAACTGCATAATCCTATAAGTCAAGTCATTTCCCCCAAAATTTTCATCTCCATTTTCAAAACTTGTTCTTATATCCAAATAATATGAAATCCTGTCCTTATTAATCACATATTTACAAGCCGCTAAATCCGTCGTCCCGCCACCACAATCAATAATTAAAGCACTATATTCTTCATTTTCCTTATATCTCCCCTTCCTTATCTGTATCTCAATCGTATTATAAAGCACAGCAATCGCTTCATCCATTGCATTTTCACGAATAATTTCATATTCATAATTTTTTTCATAAGAAATTTTATTCTGTTTATCAGCTTCATTTTCAGAACTTTTATTAATTTTATTTTCTACCATAAAAATTTCCTGAAACATTGTCAAAAACTGCTCTTTTAATTTTACAGGACTGGAAGCATGAATCTTTTTAAATTTGCATTTAAACATATATTCTGCACGATTTACAACATATTTCAAATAAGCCTTTATTATTTCCTTTCTTTTTACATACAAAATATTCCCAAACTCATCATTAATTTTTTCCAGATTATTATGTTCATGCACCCACCTTTTCAAGTTATAAAAAATCGAGCCATTAACAATATAATCATTTTTTTCCAATTTTCTTACCACATCATATCCAAACGAATACTTAATATTATTACTATCACTGCAATCCTCAACATAAACTAACGTTGGAAAAATTTCACGGTAATGCCTTTCCCCATCATCAAATTTCACATAGTTTATCGCATCAATGACAACATTCCCATTCAAAATATCATTAGTCGGCAAATCCCTCACATAATTTCTATCCAGATATGCTCCCAAAGCTGTATTCACAGTTCCAAAATCAATACAAAGCGGAGTATTTGTAGTTTCCAGATTTTTTACAACAAAATTTTCAATTTCAACTTTATAATAATCCATCTGATATGGATAAAGCGGATATGGCTCATCTTCCTTCCAATTATAAAATTCATGAATAAATTTTAAGTCATTTTCTTTAAAAAATAAAAACGAAAACTTATTATTTCTCAATGTTTCAACTCTAAAAAATTCTTTTTTACTAATTAAAAAATATTTATTCCTACTTTTCAAATCTTTTTCCAGATGAAAAATTCCACAAAGATAATTATTTGCATTTATAAGAAAAACGTTTGCAATGCTGACATTTTCAGGAATTTCAATTTTATAATTATCCTCTCTCATTAAATCAAGTTCCTTATACAAAATAATTTTGTGCGGCACTCGTATTTTATTTTCATGATGAATCCTTTCTCCAAGTTTACTGTCAAAAAGCTGCTGAACATTCACAAGCCCATTTTTATTATACTTGTCAATACAATAATTAGCCTTCACTCCCCGATACTTCATCAGAAGTGCAATTAGCTCCTCTCTCGTAGGCGTTTCCAAATGCACATCCACCAACTTTTCCTCAATCGCAATTTGATACATCTCATAATAGGATTTTCTCCGTAATTCTTCCTCATAAAACAATTTCATCTCTATATTTTCCCCTTTATTTATTAAATTTGTGAAAATTTAAACTTTTTATATAATTCTATAAAAAAAATCTTTATACCGATAAATTTATATATACTCATACACATTCAAAATTAAACTATTAAAAACTATATAAACTTAGAGTTTGAGTAAAATATCCATAGCTTTTGAGTTCAGTTTTAAATTAGTTTTACTATACATTTATATAAAATTATAGAATTTTTTTACATGAACTATATTTTAAAAATTAACAAATATTATTTATAATAATTCTAATTTTTCAATCATTTCCCTAACACTCTTAAATCTCTTTTTCCTTTCAAATTCCAATCCTTTTTTTATTATTTTTTCCACTTCCTTAAATTTCCCAATTTTCTCAAATCCTAAAATCACTTCTCTTGCAAACTCCAATTCTGGCTTATAAAACCTCTTAACTGCCCCATCAATTTTCTTCCCACAAAGCATAAAATACAAAAGTGCCGAAAGTGAATAAACATCCACTCTCTCATCAATCTGAACCTTTTTTGAATAAACTTCAATAGCTGAATATCCTTCTGAAACCTCAATAAAATCTATCTTTTGCCCTTTTCTCAAACTTGACCCAAAATCAATAATTCTAATATTTCCCCTAATATCAATTAAAATATTTGAAGGTTTTAAATCACAGTGAATAATACCTTTCTTATGAATCTTACCGACAACTCTTACAATTTTTCTAAATATTTTTAAAATATCGTTTATTCTTGTTTTTTCATCTTGAATCTTATTTTCTAAAATATACTTTTTCAAAGTAATCCCAAAATATTCCATAACGATATAATTTGTTCCATTTTCACTAAAAAAATCTAAAATCCTAATGACATCATCTTTAATAACTTTATTCCAAAATTTCCCCTTACTTCCTTTAGACTTCTTACAAAACTTTTCTAAAATATGTTTCTCTTTCCGAAAACATTCTTTCAATTTCTCAAAATCTTTTCTATATTTCTCTGTAAAAACTTTATTTTCATACCTCATAACAATTTCAGAGGGATAACATTCTTTCACAGCCACTTTTTTCCTTTGACCATTTTCAGCCAAATAAATATTAGAAAAATCACTTTTAGCCACATAATTTATAATCTTATATTTCCCATTTAATATTGTTCCCTTTGATAAAAAATCCATCTCACTTTTCCCTTTTATATTTTCTTCAAATTATTTCCATTCATATCACGTTCTAAAATTTCCCAGTTTCTCTCAATTTCCCTTTCAAGCTGTGAAAGTTTATCATTTTTTAAATTATACTCTTTTTTAAAACTTTTATTATCTACATTAAAATTTTTTTTATTTTGCTCCTCTTTATTTCTATCAATTTTTTTTCTTACCTGCTGACTTTTCCCTTTTTCTCCGCTTTTCACTTTACTTTTTTTACTTTCTCCATTTTCGTCAGCATTTTGAACTATTTCCAAATTTTTCACATTCTTATTTTTTTCTTTTCCACTTTTAATTACATTTCTTGTTTTATTTTTCTCTGTATTTCTAGCTTTTTCCTCAATATTTCCAACATTTTTCTGTCTAATTTTATTTTTTTCCATTATTTTATTTTGCTCCATTTCACTTTTTTCAATCAAATTATTTTCTATTAATTTCGCCTTTTCCTTAATTTTTCCAGCCACCACACTTTCTAAAATTTTTTCCTTCTTAATTTTCAAATTCCCCTTTTGAATATTTTTCCCCACTGAAATAAACAAAGATAAAAATATTATCACTAAAAACACATATTTTACAGCTATTTTCCTTTTCTTATTTTCCCTATTAATTTCCCTTTCCAATTCTTCGTCATTATCTTCCATTTCAATATTTTCCACAAAAATTGACAAAAATGGTATCACTTTTTTTAATTTCACTTCAGCATCCTTTATTTTCCTACTTAAATTTTTCTCGATATTCCCCTTACTTTTCAAATCAACAAAAACTTCCTCAATCTCATTCTCATTAACATTTTTCCAAAACTCAGGACTTCCAGCCAACAAATAGTCATTTTTCCGTAACTTTACTTTCTTAATTTCCTCTCCACATATTTTTTCCACAATCCTATTTTCCCGATACAAAGTAAGTTCAGTTTTCCCCATATTTCCCACAATCATATCATCTTTGTCAATAATAACAACAATTTGTGAATAAAAATCTTTTAAATCAAAATATTTTTCATTATTTTTTTCAACTTTAAAAAATTTACTTTTCTCAAAAATTACTTTATCTTTGGAAGACTGTATTATCTTTTTCATATTTTCAATTGAAAAACTACTATTTTCCAAATATTTTTCAATAACTTTATGAACTCCAGCTTTTGCTAAATTTTTCCTTTTAACATTTTTTTTATTTATAATACTACTATTTTCTATTTTTTGATCTATTTCTATATTTTCTTGTTTTTTATCATATATTTTTTCCTCAAGATTAGCAATACACCAAATTCCTCTATTTCCATTTGGAATGTATGCTGAATATGTATCTTTTTCAGCAATTTGCACATATTCCTTAAAAAAGAAAGTATTTAATTTTATATTTTTTACCATTTTTCCCCCTCCCATCTTAAAAAATCTTCCAGAACTGCCACCATTTCCTATTTACCTTTTTCACGGCTCTTTTCAATTCTTTCCCTATTTTTTCCAATTCATTTTGCTTTATCCCAGCCTTTTCCAGTTTTTCCTTTGCCTGCGTAAGTTTTTCCATAGCATCTTTCCATTTTTTATTTTTCAGATCCTCTTCTCCCTTTTTTTTCAGCAAATATCCTTCACTTTTTTCAATTTTTTTATTTAAATCTTCAATCTTACCTGCTTGATTTCCAAAATTTCCATCCACATTTACTTCTTCCAAAAGTTTTTTAGTTTCTTCATATTTTGAGATACTTTCCTCATATTTTTCATCTATAGCCAGTTGATCCGCCTGCCTTTCTAGATTTGAAGCATTTTCCATTTTTCTTGATATTTCTTCCCGCTTTTGCCTTTCTCTCTCCATTTGTTCCTGCTGTGCCTTTATTTCTGCTTCTTTTACCTGCAATTGCTGCTGCAGCTGAATTTCCTGCTGTCTTAGCTTTTCTGAATATTCTATTTCTTGAGATTTTAATTTTTCCGAATATTGCAATTCCTTTTCCTTCAGTTTTTCAGCATTCTGACTTTCAAACTTGATAAATTCCCGTGCCTGGCTTATATATTTTCCAACAGTATTTACATTATTTGTATCTTTCATTTTTTGATAAATATTTTTAGCCTGTGTCAAAATTCCTATTGCCTGTGCTGGATTGTTTGCTGTTATTTGTGAAAGTCCTTCCTGAACAAGATTATTAGCAGTCTGTAAATCAGCATTTTGCTGTGAATTAACCTCTTGTATCTTATTGTCAATTTCTCCTGCTTTCACAGTATCTCCAAGCGTCTGGTACATCTGACGTGCCTGATAATAAGCCTCTTTTGAAGAATTAATGTTACTTTGTGCTAGTGAATCTCCTTTGTTTTCTGCAAGCATCGCACCATTATATGCCGTTTTTTCCTTATCCGCTATTTCTTCTATTTTTTTCTCAATTTGTGAAACATAATCTGCTCTTCCATTTGCTAAATACATATCTTCTGCATTTTTATAACTAACTTTTGCCAAATTATAGCTTCCTTCATTAACCGCATTATCTCCAGCCATTTCCAAAGCCTTTGCCTCTTTTAATTTCACAGCCGAATTTATCCGTGAATCCAACGTCGTTAAAATTTCTTCTGTATTCAGTTCATCACGTTTATAGCTATTGTCATTCAAATTATATTTAGCCTGCTGATATTTTACGTTTGCCTCATCATAATTTCCATTATTAAACAGTTCATTTCCTTCATTAATATTTGAAAATGCCTCTTTAATTTTTTCCGTTTCTTCAATTTTCTTTTTTATCTCACTAATTTTTTTATCCGCATCATTTCTTTTTTTCTCAGCATTTGTAAGAAATCCTATTATTCCTTTACTTTTTGGCTTTAATTTTTCATATTCTCCAGCTTCTAATTTCAAGTTATCAATTGAATTACTAAAATTCTTTTTCAAAATCTCTTCATCTGCTAACTTTTCATATTGTGTCGCCGCCTGTAAAATACTATTTCGTCTTTTTACATTCCAAATTATAATAAATAAAATAATCACAACAACTATCATTACTACTAAAATTATCTTTTTTATAAGTTTACTTCTATCCTTTACCATAGGCTCTGAACTGGCTACAGCCTGCACTTCTACCTGTGTAATCGTATAATTTTCAATATTATCCCTAAGCGAAGCGAGTATCCTCTTTTCCAATGAATTTAACCATTGCTTTTTATCCTCAAATCTGGATAAATCATTTTCCATATCGTGTTCATCGATATTTTCCCAAAATCCCACAGTCGCCAAGCAAAAAATATCATTTTCCATAAGCTCCACAGGACTTTTTATAATATTTGGCTTAATTTTTCCAAAATCCCCAATTGCCTGTAGCAAATCATTTCTTTGCCTGTGAAATCTCATATCTGATATATTTAATGCCTCTTCATCCACCAAAAGCTGTGCTATCGTATCATCTTTACTCTGAGAAACAATATATCCGCCTCTAATATGATAAAACCTTGTATTTCCAATATTTCCATATAAAATTGAATTATAATTGCTTACGACGATCAAAAGGGAAGTGTGCATAAGAGAATATTTTTTAGCTTCCTCCTGTTTTTCCTTAACCTTTAAATTGGCATAATCCATCATTTCCTTTATTACATCATAATTAAATCGTGGACGCAGCATAAAATATTCAATTACAGATTCTACAGCAATCCTTGCTGCAGCTTTTGCCCCTTCTTCCTCATCAAATCCATCAGCCACAGCCCAAATCCCATAATTATCCAGCAAAACATATCCAAAATAATCACTATTTTCAGCTTTCGTCCCAGCTTCACTCAAAAATTCCGTAATAAATTTTGCCTCATCTTTCCTCATCTTCCCATTTCTCCCTGTGTTTTTTATTAATTCAATTTTATAAATATATTTTTACATATTTATTTTATATATGAAAATTATTTATTTTGTTCTATATTAGCAACTTATCTAAATATTTATACTTTTAATTATAATAATTAATTCATTTACTAAGCAAAATTTCGTTAAAAATAAAAATTTAAATTATAAACAGTTTTTAAATTTATTAAACTTATTCATATTCTTCAATTTTTACTTCTAAATCATTATTTTTATTCTGAAAATTCGTATTTTTCACAATTTTTTCATCATTTAAATTTTCGTGTTTCCTCTTCACGTTTTCCTCTCTTGCTTTTTCCTTTTCCCAATCAAAATAGTCTCCACAAAGATTTACAAACACAAACTTACTTTCCCCCATTTCCATAACTGAATAAGCCCTTAATTCTACCGTATTATAGACAGCTTCTCCATTTAAATAAATTAGCCCGTTAGAATCTCCAGGAGTTAGCATAAACTTACGCTGTTTTGGATTATAGCTTATCGAGCAATGATTTTTTCTAGAAATCATAGTATCGCCTGAAATTTGAATGTCCATATTTTCCCCACGTCCAATAAAGTTCCGCTCACTCACAATCCTGTAATCTTTCCCCTTGTCATGCCCTTCAATGCACGTAAGCCATCCCACAACAGGATCTACAGTGCTATCTTTTGACCAGTAGGCAGTAGTTCTATCCTCATCTTCCATTTGCTCAACTAAATTAATTTTATCATCTTGTGTTTCTGTTTCAAATCCTTCCGATTTACAGTAGGGACACGAACTATATCTAGAAATATCGTATATATGCCCATTTTTACATCTATCTAATTTCATTTTAAAATATTCCTCCATTTTTTATTTATTTTAATAATATTTTTGTAGTTGCCAAATAAATTATATCGCCTGATTCCACTTTTATAGGTATATTTTTTTTTAATTTTATTTTTCGCTTATCCAGATTTTTTTCAATTCCACTCCCGTTTTGCGAGCCTAAATCTTCATAATACCAAATTCCATTAACACGATTTAAAATGCCGTGAGCTCTGCTAACCAAATTAGAATAAATTCCTTCACTTACATCAATATCCACTCTATTTCTAGGCGACTGTTTCCCAATTAAAAGAGAAGTCGCCCTTCCAACTTTCCATATTTTCATATCATAATCTTCAGAATCCTTCAAAAATATATGCTCAATCTGATTTTTCTCCAAATTCTCTATTTCCTTCACTCTTTCTAAAAAAACATTATGTTCCCTTTCTCTATCATTTTTTATATTTTTAATTTCCTCTTGAACTTCTGCTTTTTCAAAAAATCTTTCCACAATAAGCAAGTAAAGTGTAACTCCAATATAAATAAAAATTGAAAAATAAAGACTTTTTATAGAATATCCTGAAAAATGCACAAAAATAAATGTAAACATCAAAACCATCATTATCAAAATATTTTTTACATTAAAAAATTTATAACTTTTCTGATTTCTTGTATTTAATTTTCGCTTTTCATATTTTTTTATCCCTTTGTCAACTCCCAAACTGCTTCTTTCAGTATTACTTTTACCATTTTCTCTCATTCGTGCAACACTTCTGAGTCTTTCCAGCCGATAAATGCTCCCACGCCCAAATGGTCGTTTAAAAATACTTCTGAAATTCCTCAGAAATCTTCTGATTCCCCATAACATTTTTATCCTTTTCCTTTCATATCAAAAAAACGCTCAAACTGAATTTTTATATTTTCCTTCTCTAATTTCGCTTTTCCCTCTTGCTTTTTATTCATCCTAAAACTATTTTCAAACATCCCTCTCATTTCCCTAGCACTTTTAAAAAAATCCCTTCCGAAAGTAAAATCGTTTTGAGGAAATTTATTTTTAACATTTCCTTTTTTATTCTTATTTTTTCTTTGACTCTGAATATTCTTCCTTCTACAATCATACTCTTCTCTTTTCTTTTCATCCCCAAGAATCTCATAAGCCTCAGTTACCTCCCGAAATTTCTTAGTAGCATTTCCATCTCCTGAATTCCTGTCTGGATGATATTTTATCGCCAATTTCCTATATTTTTTCTTTATTTCTGAAACATCAGCATTTTCAGACACACCTAATACTTCATAATAATTCATTTTTCTTCCTTTTTTTTAATTAATATTTAATTTTAATTAAATAATACTATATTTTTATATATTTGTCAATATTTTTTTAATTTATTTTTAAAACTATTAATTTAAAATTTCACAAAAAAGTCATAAATTTTACATATTTTTGTCAAAATTAAATGATATTATATACTTGTTCAAGAGAAGATATGAACATAATAAAAAATAAAGATAAATCTGAATGGAGATGATTAATATGAAAAATACTTTTAAAAAAATAGTTGCAATTTTGGGAATTACAGGAATATCAATCGTATCTTTCGCTATGCCACCCAAAAATCCAAAGCCAAAAGCAATGATCGTTCAACCCAAAAGAAAACCAATTAATAAAAAAACAGAAAAAAAACGAGCTGCAAATTTTCAGGAAAAAAGAAATAATAAAAAGCCTGCAGTAAAAAAACACGGTAAATAATTAATACTAAATCTACTTCTTGATTTTATAGTAAAACTGCTTTAAAACTGAACTCAAAAATTATGACTATTTTACTCAAACCCTAAATTTAGATAATTTTTAGCAGTTTAATTTTAAATAGGGTTCACTATAAATGATAAGATTAGAAAGATTTTTTTTAGCAAAAAAAAATGTACCTAAAAACTTAATTTTAAAGTAAAAAGTTTAAAGGTACATTTTATTTATTTGTAAAAACAAAAGGACTAACCCTTTGATAAATAATATTCTATTTAAAAAATAGAAATTATAGCAAAAGATCAAGATCCCTTGTTAAACAGAATTTATAATAAATTCATTTCTCTAATAAAAAATAGTATTAATATTATTTTACAGAACTATTTTTTATTTTGAATTTTTTGTAAAACTATTTTTATAGCTTCACTAATATCCTTTAATTGAGCCAATTCACTATCTTTTATCCATTTGGAAATATCGGTATTTGTATATCCTAAAGATTCCAGAGCTAATTTTAGATCTTCCTTCATTAATGAGATTTTAGGGTCAAAAGACTCTGAAGTTATTAATTTTCCACTTGATACATTGCTAGTTTCTTCAAACATTTCTGACACATCTATTTTTTTAACTTTATCCTTCAGATCCAATATTATTTTTTGAGCCTTTTTTATTCCAAGCCCTGGAACTCTTGTAAAGATTTTAGACTCATCTTCCATAACAATCTCTATAATTTCTCTCATATTAAAAGTTGACAATATTGCAATTGCAAGTTTTGGTCCTACTCCACTTATACTTATCAAAGCCTTAAAAAGCTCTCTTTCATTTTGCGTTTTAAACCCATAAAGTGAAATATCATCTTCTTTCACATTTGTAAAAATATATAATTTTTCATTATTTCCAATATCAGCTATTTTTTCAAAAGTTTTTAATGATATATGAATTTTATACGCCAATCCATTTATCTCTAATGCAACATAATCTATTTTTTTTATCACCAATTTTCCTAAAATATACTCAAACATCTACATCCTTTCTCTATTTTTTTATATTTTCTATTAAATAAAAAGAAGACTTATTTATTCTGATTCCTTGACAAATAACATTTATAATTTCACCAGTTCAACTCTTGGAATATTCTCTTCTAAAAACATAATACCAATTTCCTTAAATTTTTCCTGTCCATCTGTTACATAATATTTTACTTCTTCATTTTTTTTTGCGTCATTTTTTAAAAATTCATTTTGCTCCAAAATTTCCTTCAAATCCAAAGCCGTTTCCTTTGCGGGATCTACAATCTTTATATCTGGATAAATTTTACTTATGGCATCTTTTAACAACGGATAATGAGTACATCCTAATATTAAAGTATCTATTTTCCCTTTAAAATCATCAAGATATGTCGTTATTATTTGATTCACTAATTTTCCACTCAAAATTCCCTCTTCCACCGCTGGAACAAAAAGTGGACAAGCCTTTTGAAGCACTTCCACTTTTTTATTAAAAAGTTTTATTTCCTCTTTATATTTTCCAGACTGTATAGTCGCCTTTGTTCCAATTACACCAATTTTACCACTTTTTGTTGTATTTATTGCCGTTCTTGCCCCAGCCTCAATTACTCCAATAATCGGAATTTTAAAAGTTTCCTTCAATTCCTTTAATGCAAGTGCAGTGGCTGTGTTACAAGCCACTACGATAGCACTCACATTTTTTTCCAGCAAAAATTCAACAATTTCCTTTGAATATCTTATAATCAGCTCTTTTGTCTTTTCTCCATACGGAACTCTTGCCGTATCTCCAAGATAATATATTTTTTCATCTGGTAAAACTTTCCTAATTTCCTTTAATACAGTAAGTCCCCCAATTCCCGAATCAAATACTCCGATAGACATTTTACTTCCTTTCTGTTCTATATTAATAAAATAAAATTGAGCCGTTATAAAAACAGCTCTTTTTATATTATCTCATAATTAATTCTCCACTATAAGTCAACGTTCCATCAGTTGCAACATAAGTTCCTACAATTTTGCCTCTGCTATTCTTATTCACTCCCGAATTTAAGTTTACTGTATAAGTCAAATTTGGTCGTTGAGTTGCAGTTATTTCTACATCTTTTGTAGGATATAAGTTATATTTATTTTCACCTATTTTTGCTACCGCCACTATATCATTTTTACTTATAATTTTCATTTTCTTTGCTGAATTATTACTATTATTATTTTTACCAAAAATTGTATTGAAGAATTGCTCTATTTTATTTCCTTTTCTAGTATTATTATTTTCAGCATTACTGCTAGCTTCATTACTATTATTGCTGTTATCGTTATTATTGTTTTGATCGCTATCATTATAATTATATCTGTTCTTGTTACTGTTCCCACTATTATAATTACTATTGTTGTTATTACTTGCATAAGCATAGCTGCTGCTTGTACTATTATTTTTCTTTGCATAGCCATTTATATAATAATCGTTTATTTCTCTTGCTCCAATTGCATTTCTATCTTTCGCATGATTTGAACCTAAAATAACAGCTATCATTCTATCGTCACCCCTATTTGCCGTCAATACGATATTTGAACCTGCGGCATCGTGGTAACCTGTTTTTAATCCGTCTACTCCTTGTACATTTCCTAAAAGTGTGTTTGTAGAAGTTACTTTTGTATTTCCGTTGTCAATATATTCTACTTTATTTTTTGAAAAATTTAAATATTCACTATAATCTTTTAATGTTATTTGTGCCAATTTATACAAATCACGTGCATTGCCTTGATCCATGCAAGAACCTGTATAACTAGGCGGCAATCCATTTGGAGAACAGTATCTTAGGGAATCTAAGCCATAACTTCTTGCCTTTTCATTCATAGAACGTACAAAACTTGGAACATCTCCTCCCACATATTCAGCAAGTGCATAGGCGGCGTTATTTGATGACTTTATAATTGTAGCCTTTAATAAATCCCTTACTGTATACTGTTTCCCAGCAGTCAATTTTACTCCATAAGGAACTGAAGCTGCTTTTGATGAAACTGTTACCTTATCATCATAGGAAATTTGACCAGATTTTATTTTATCTAATGTCAATATTGATGTCATAATTTTTGTAACCGATGCTAAAGGCCGAACTGCTAAACTATTGTCTTCCTTTATAATATTTCCATTTATATCCCCAATTAATAATGCCTTGTAATCGTGATAATTCTCGCCTTCAGCAAATGAAAACGCTGACATAGCCAAAAATACCATAGATAACACCATTTTTTTACTTCTAATACCAATTTTTACTTTTTTTCTCATTTCCTTTTCTTTCCTCTTTTCATACCTAATAATTTTCCTAAAGGTTATTATACTATTTTATTATTAGTTTTTCATTTGTAATTTTTTTGTAAAGAGAAAAAATTTATTTTCTTAATTTGAAATCGGAAATTAATTATAACAATATCATTAATTATATATTAAAATTATATAAAAAATTATTAAAACTTCTGTAAATGCTTCTGCCTTAACTTTTACTTTTCTGAAAAATCATCTAAATTTTCTTTTGTTTCTTTAAATTTATTTTCAAATTTTTCTTTCAGTTCCTTATACTTAAATATTTATTTCCAGTTTTCTTCCATATTCTTCTGTCAATTCCAACAAAACTTTTAAGTAAGCCTTTGTAAAATCCCAAGACACAATATTTTTAAATTTTCATTCTATTTTTCTTCACTTATAAATATTATTATTATTTATTTCATAACTTTTATTTTTATAATTAGCCAAACTTTCTTAAAAATATTTTGTAACATCGAAAAACACAATAATCATCATCAATACAAGTAAGAATATCATTCCTATTAAATGTATTTTTTCTTCAATTTTTTTATTAATTTTAATTCCAAAAAATTCAGGAATTATAAAAATCAATCTTCCTCCATCAAGTGCAGGAATTGGCAGCAAGTTCATAATGCCAATATTTATAGAAATTAAGATAAAGACACCAAGCATAGCAAACAGCCCTCCTTGACCATAAGCCTCTCCAATAACTTTAGGAAGCCCTACAGGACCTGTCATTTCCTTCATTGCGACTTTTCCCGTTACAAGCATTTTAACGCCGTCAAGCGTCAGTTTAAAATAATCTCCAAACATAATAAAACTTATTTTTATTCTTTCTCCAAATGTTGATTTTTGGCTTAATAAATGAATTCCAAGGATATTGCTTCTAGTTTTTTCGTTATAAGCTAATTTTACATTTTCAGTAATTTCTTTATTATCTCTTAATACTTTTAAGATGACATCTTCATTTTTATAATTTTGACTAATTTCGCCAATTTTTTTAGTCATTTCACTCCAATTTGCTATATTTTTACCATTAATTGTTAAAATCTTGTCATTTACCTTCAATTTTCCATTTGCTTTTGAATTTTGCTCAATTTCTCCAACAATTGCCTGTGAATATTGAGGAGGCACAACTCCTGCAATAGAAAGCATTATGTATAAAGCAACTAAAGCAGAAATAAAATTCATCACAACTCCTGCGATTAGCACAATAAACCTGCTAAATGGCGATTTCGTAAAAAATCCATTTTTCTGTATATTTTCTTGTCTTTTTAATTCTTGTTTTACAGCTGCATCTAATCTTTTTTTCACTTCACTAATAAATTGTTCATCTTTAATCTCATTATTTTCACTATTTATTTCATCTTTTAATTTTTCAATAATTTCATCCATTCTTTCCTTCTTAAATGCTTCCAAATCAAACTTTTCAGGCTGCATTCCTTCAATATTAACAAATCCTCCCAATGGTAAAATTCTGATTGAATAAACTGTTTCCTCCTTTTTTACTGAAAAAAGCCTTGGTCCCATTCCAATTGCAAATTCTGTAACAGGCATTCCAAAATACTTAGCTGTAGCAAAATGTCCCAGTTCATGTATAAATACTATGATTCCTAAAATTATTATTGTAAAAATTATTCCCATTATTCACTCTCCATTTTTTTGTTTATATTTTTAGATTATCAAAAAATACTGCTTTAAATGAGAAAATCTCAAAAAAAGCAGTTAAATTCTAAAACTTAACTTTTACATTTGATTATAAGTAAGTACCTTCGCCTTCATCTTCTCCTAATGAGGCATCAATATCTTCATAATCAATTTCCATTGGAATAGAAGTTAAAACTTTGTCAGTAACTTTTGACAAATGTGCACTCATCGCATAAGCAGCCCCACTTACAAAATCTATTACTCTTTGTCCTACTTCATATTCTAAAAATTCCAAACTAAATGTTACAATTTTGTTTTCCTTTATTGCATCTGCAATTAATCTCGAGTCTTCAAAAACCTTTGGTCTAATAATCGAGACATTTACTTTAGATGTTGGCATTTTTGTAATTTCCTCCTTTTTTCCTACGCCAAAAAGACTTCCTATTCCTTTTTTTTCTTCTGGCTGTTTTTCTGTTTCTACACGATTTGCTGTTGTTTTGTGCTGAACTTTAGACTGCTGATTTTGTTGTGGCTGTTCTGTTGCCACTTCTTTTTTTTCATTTTCTGACGATTCTTCAGATAATTCATCTTCATCTTCATCTTCGATGTCATCGCCAAAAAATTCCATTAATTTTCTCTTAAGTCCCAAAGCATAACCTCCTACTTAAATAATTTACTTCCTATTCTAATTATAGTTGTACCATTTTTTAGTGCTTCCACATAATCATTCGACATTCCCATAGAAAGAGTTGTAATATAATCATATTTTTTTTGATATTCTTCCTTTAAATCTCTCATATTTGAAAAATAACTATTTATTTCCGCTTCACTTGCCTCAAATGGAGCCATTGTCATAAAACCTATTATTTTCACATTGCTCATAGAAAAATATTTCTCGCTATTTTTTTTAAAATCTTCAATATAAACTCCTGTTTTAGATTCTTCCTTTGAAACATTAATTTCAATTAAACCATTTATAATTCTATTATTTTCAATAGCTTTTTTATTTATTTCTTCTAAAAGTTCATAAGAATCTATCGAATGTATTAAATTCACACTATTAATTATATACTTTATTTTATTTTTTTGCAACCTTCCAATAAAATCCCATTTAATATTTTTATATTTTTCACCTGAAAATTCATTTAACTTATCCCGATAAAGCTGAGCCCGATTTTCACCAAAGTAATCGTATCCCATTTCAATTAGAGCTTTATGTTCTTCAACATTAAAATACTTACTTACAAACAGAATTTTAACTTTTTCAGGATATGGAGAATATTTTTCTATATCTTCCAAGATCTTTTTATAATTTTGCTGAATTTTTAAATTATTAAGTTCCATTTTTACTCCCTTTAACTCATTTTACACTGTTATAACAAATTGTTTCAAAGTTAAACTTAAAAACTTTATGATTTTATTCAAATTTTAGGTTCATTTAAGTCTTAATTATTAAAACTATTTTTATTACATTATAAAACATTTTCTACTTACATAATCTTCTATCAAACACAAATATGACATTTTTACAATTATTTTATTATAACCTTTTTTCTAAATAAATTCAACAAATACATCATTTGCTAACAACATTCCCCTTTGTGTCAGACGAAGCCTCATTTCATAAGTATTTTCAACTATTTTATCACTAAAATTTTCATTATTTTTAACTTTACTTTCTATTTTTTTTTCTTTTGTAGCAATTTTTTTTCTTATAGTTAATTTTTCCAATAGTCCATTTTCTATAAGTTTTTCAACTTTCTCATCTTCAAAATACTCAATTCCCTCTTGAATAAGCCGCAGTCCCAGCATTTTCTTTAATTTCTTACTTTCAACTTCATCCACAATTTCAATCGTATTTTCATCAATTGGCAATCTTTCATCATCAACCAAATTATAATATTTCTTAAAAGTTCGCTCATTACTATGTCTGTTATCACCAAAATAACTAGCTGAACTCATTCCAACACCAATAAATTTCTGATTTCGCCAATATTTCAAATTATGTCTTCCTGCATTTTTCTGCAATTTCTTTAAATCTTCAAATTTTCTTATTTTACCAATTTTAATATCTTTACCATCAATTCTCGCAAAATTAGAAATTTCATACTGGCAATATCCATTTTTTGTAAAAAAATCAATAATTTTTTCATACATTAGAGCTTCCAAATCCTGATCAATCTCAGATAAAATTCCCTTTTGCAATTTGCTCCAAAAAACCGTCCCTTCTTCCCAAATAAGCGAATAAATTGAAACATTTTCAGGTTTTAACACCTTCAAAATATCAAGATCCCTTTGCAAATCCTCAATAGTTTGATTAGGAATCCCAAACATCAAATCCACTGTAATATTGCAAAATCCTGCTTTTCTTGCCATTTTATAAACATTTATCGCATCCTCAGAACTATGTTGCCTTCCAATAAATTTTAAAACATGATCCTGAAAACTCTGAATCCCAATACTTAACCTATTTATACCAATTTTTCGAAATTTTTTCAACTTTTCAAAAGTCATATCTGTTGGATTTAATTCTAACGTAATTTCAGCATTTTCAGACCAATCAAGTTCATTTAATATTTCACTTATCATTTCGACAGGCAGTAGAGAAGGCGTTCCCCCGCCAAAATAAATTGTATCATATTTAATTTTCGGATACATTCTAATCTCTTTAATCAAATAATTTGTATATTTTCTATATTCCTTTTCCATTCTCACAAATGTGCAGAAATCACAATATTCGCATTTTTTATCGCAAAATGGAATGTGAATATATATTGCATCAACATTTTTTATTTTTAATGCTTTAATATTTCTTGCTTCAACCATCATTTTTTTACCTTTTTTAAATTGCTTATTATATTTTACCATATCTAAGATGTGATTTCAAACTTTTTGAATCAATATTTTGATAAATAAAATATAAGGGAGAAAATATAACTCCCTTTTTACCTTTCTTATTATCTCAATTCAAATTTAAATGATCTTGATATTGTACATTTCAAAGTTTCAGGATTTTTTATTTTCACTCTTATTCTACTAGCTGCTCTCCTTGCCTCTTGCTGAAAAATCGAACTTCCTCCCGAAACTGAAATCACACTGACAGAACCACTGCTATTAAAACTAAATCTTACTGAAACTGTAACAACTCCTTTATTTCCAAGCCTTTGTGCTGCAGGAGGATAACTCAAATTTGGATTATATGAAACTGTAAAATCCTTTCCTTCGTTACAAACATTTATATTTTCCTCTTTACCTTTTTCTACATTTCTTCTTTGTTCAATATCATGATTTTTATTAGAATTTTTGCTAGTTTTTTCTAAATTCCCTGTCTTTGAATTACCTCCACTTTCAACTTTTGCATTAATATTTCCTCTGTTATTTCCATTTTTTCCACTATTTTCGCTATTTCTCACTTTTTGAACAAAAGAATCACTTTTATCATTTTTATTAGTACTGTCTACCTGATTCTCATTTCCAGCAATACTATTAGTTTTTACTTTATAAATATGAGAATTATTTTTGCCATTTCCAGCAGTGTTTTCTGAAATATTTTTTGAAATATTTGTAGATGTTGATACTGTGTTTGTCAGATTTTCTTTTGAAATTACTTTTATGTTCTCATTTTTTTGTGAAACTTTTTCAGTATTTCTCGAGGAAAGTATTGATTTTACTGGCGAGGTTGATGAAATACTGGAAATAGCCTGTGAAATATCCCTTTTCTTATTTTCTAGTGAAAATACTTTTGGCTGTTCTTTTTCTTGTTCATTTTGTGAGATTGTCTTAATATTTTCAGTTTTCCGACTTTCTTTCTGATCGTTTAAGTTATTAATTTTTTCTGAGTTAGATTCAGAATGTGAATTTGAGATTTCATTTTTTTGTGAAACTTTTATTTTTTCAGAATTTCCAGTATTTTTAGTGTCATCAGAATTCTTTACACTCTCATTATTTCCAGATTCTCCATTTTTCTCTCCAATATTTTCATTTCCAGCTGTTCCTTGTGAAACACTTTGGAATACACTTTCGCTTAAATTTACTGTTATTGGCTCATTTTGCTTACTTTTCTTTTCACTACTATTAGAAACATAATAGGCTGCTGGAATAAACAAAACCATAACATTTAAAATAATTGAAATTATATAAAATTTCATTTCTTCCCTCTCTTTAACGCTCTAAACAAATTTATGAAATAAGTTCACTTTTCTAAAATTCATAACTTGCTCCAATGTAATAAGTTCGTTCGTCAGCTGGTGAATATACTGTATTTCCTGTAAGCGGGTCTTTTCCTTGAGCAACATTGTATTTTTTGTTAAATACATTTTTTACTCCTGCATTAAGCCCAAATCCACTTTGATGTTTGTATTTTAAACCTAAATCTGTTGTAGAATATGAAGGTATTTTATCATTGTAAGTATCCACTGAACTTGAATAATAATTTAAGTTAGCAGTAGTTCTCAAACCATCTGCTATTTCATAGTCAAGCCCTAATGTAACTTTTGTAGATGGAACTCCCGGTATTTTTTGTCCATCTTTAAAATTATAAGTTGTTGAAGTTAGCACATCATCTCCAACTTTTTTAATTTTAGCATTTACATATGTAAATGATTCATTTACTCTCAATTTACCTAGATATTGTTCAGCAAATAGTTCTACACCTGTTCTTTCGGTAGCTTTTAAATTATGGAATGTCCATCTTGCTGTACTTGGCCCTCCCAGCACTCCGTGATCCATATTCAAATATATTTCATTATTTGTTCGTGTATGAAACGCTGTAGCACTTACAAACGAATTCCATAACATATCTTTAAATCCTGCTTCATACGTATTAAATTTTTCGGTTTTTAAATTATTTAAAGTATAATTTCTAGCTCCTGGTGCATAATCAACAAATTCTGTTGCAGCTGGTGATCTAAATCCTCTTTCATATTTCACATAAACATTTCCTGTATCAGAATATTTGTAATTAAGTCCTAATTCATAAGCACTATTATTGTCTTTTCTTGAACCGTGCATTTCTCTTGATGGAATAGTCACAAAGCCTCTTCCGCCAGGTATCGGCATTCTTGTAGATGGAACTTCCCTATTCGTTTTATATTCCGCTCTTTCGTATCTATATCCTGCTGTTCCCTCTAAATTACCAACAATTTTATGCCGTCCCAGCAAATAAAACGAGCTTGTCTTTTTCGCCAAATCAACATTCATAATTGGTGTACCAAATATAGTTTGCTCTCTACTTCCTTTATGGTCGATGTAGTTATATCCAAAAATTATATTCCCATTTTCAAGCCCATAATTTCCCTTAAAATTGATTCCTTTTTTATTATCTTCAAATTTCGTTTTAGGCATTCCGTACATAATTTTATTTGTATCCTGTTTATATCCTGTCAATGATAATTTCAAGTTATCGGTAACTTTCCCTTCGTATCCCAAGCTATATTCTTTTCTATCAATATCAAGATCACTCAAAGTTCCAGACTGTCTTCTGTCACCCAAAAGTTGCGATTTTGTTAAATCTGATGCCAATGTTTCTTCTGAATTGTATCTCGCCGCCTTAAATTTTAAACTGTGATTATCTGTTATATTATATTTCAAGCTCCCATTCAAATATTCATACGCTTCTTTAGAACCTCTTCTATACCCTTTTCCATTAACATTTTCATATCCCAAATCAATAATAAATTTATTATCATAATTAATTCCTGTATCAAATCCTAATTTATTTGTTCCATAAGAGCTATTTTGATAATAAATTTTACCTGAAGCTCCTTCTTTTGTCCTATTTTTTGTAATGATGTTTACAACTCCACCTCGAGTTCCACTTCCATACAGAACTGTTCCTCCACCATTTATTACTTCCACTCGTTCCACATCATTAACTGATATTGTATTCAAAGGAATATAAGCATGAGAAGTATCAATTGTATCCATAGCAATATCTCCATCAATCAAGATTTTTACTGAAGAAACTGCTTTAGAAATATTCGCACTCGTTCCCAATCCAAATCTTCCTTGCCCTCTAATATCTACTGCTGAACCAAATCCAGTTTGTGTAATATTAATTCCTGGTGCCTGTTTTAATATATCTTCTACAGTATTATACCCTTTTTCCTTAATATCCTCCGACGTAATAATAGTTACATTTTTTATCTGATTGTCAACATTATCGCTAAATCCTGTCGCTGTTACAACTACCTCTTCAAGTTTTCCTTCATATTTTCCCTCTGCATATAAAGAAATACTAGCTAAAATTAAACTTAAAATCGCAAATTTTTTTAACATAAATTTCATTCCCGCATGACATTAATACACATCTGCCATGCTCTCCTTTCTTCATTCTATATATTATTTATTATTTTTTTGTATATTAAG